>NZ_JAKEUW010000008.1:0-133812 GCF_022398115.1 Vibrio sp. Isolate22
GTCGTGATAGCTAAATCACTGAACCGACGCGGCCTCCCACGCTTATTCTGTTTGCTTTGCGCCCACCCGCTTATTGCTTCTTCATCAATCCAAAAGGTCAGAGAACCACGGTTAATGAGTGATTGGTTGTATTGCTTCCAGTTGGTTGTTTTGTAACGAGGCTTAGGCATAGGACTACGAGAGAGAGTGGAGGTAGCTGATCAGATCGTAGGTTCTGGATTTAGTTCCATTGAATTACGCAACAAAGCCCAAATTTCCGGGCAATATCCATCAGTTTTGAATATTACGGCTGCTTCACTGATATACCAGCACACGCTTTTCCCTATTTATGCGCCTTTTATTGAAGAAAGCAAAAGACAGGCCGGCATGCGCTGGATGGCAAATCAATCCAAAGGGCTCATACACTTGGTTTTCGGAATTGCTGCTTCAATTGTTAAGCAGCCGAAGTTACTCAGATATTGTCCCCAGTGTTTTGATGAGCAACTAGCCCAATATGGAGAGCGGTATTGGATACGTGGCTGGCAAGTGTCAGGAGCTACATGGTGCCAAAAACACTCCACCCCTTTGTATGAATTTTCTATTCAACCACGCTACGAACATCGGCATGAATTTTATGCAGCGGACACAACACCAGATGACAGACCATTAAGGCATCATAAAAAAGAAGCTTTACGCATTAGCCATGTTGTCGAACAACTTCTGCAAATGGAACCACAAACATCACCAACTTCTCATCAATGGAGCTGCTATTACCATGATTTAGTCGTGCTAGCCGGTTGTAACAGAGGTTCCAATGTAAAACATGATGAAGTTCGGGAGCGTATCCATTCGTTCTGGAGTAGAGGTTGGTTGTCGGATAACCAACTTACACTGACGAAGCGAGATACCTGCTGGTCCAGAACTATTTTACGAAAGCACCGAAAATCCTTCAGCTTTATACAACACCTGATCATTCAGTCCAGTTTACTAGACCGAGATATTTCACCATCTGACATCTTGGCTAATGTAAAGCGTTACCCGCAAAAGCAAAGAAATGTCCATCTAGTGGTTTTGCAGAAGCAGATTAATAGAGGCAAAAGAACTCAATGGCTGAAGCTGTTGAAAGGGTGCGGGTGCAAACATGCTCGATTACATGGTTCGCAAGGTTTGTATATGTGGTTGTACCGACATGATTACGAATGGCTGATGAAAATTAACCGACGCTATGAGCATCCGATCATTTATGAAGATAGGCGAGTAGATTGGCCTAAGAGAGATCGTTCGCTAGTTCGTCGATTATGTCAGTTACGACAGGAGTGTGAACAAGATGATTATTCTCCCCGTATGACGAGTACTTTCTTGCTGTCAAAACTAAAGCTGGGTGCAATGCCAGAGAGGAAATTTCGGTATCTACCTTTAACTAAGCAGTTTCTTGCCAAGTATTCTGAATCGGTTGCTCAATACCAAATTCGACGATTGAGCAATCAGTACATCTCACTCTATTTACAAAATATTCAGATTGAACGGTGGCGTTTACTGCGAGGCTCTGGACTGAGTAAAGAGCGTTTAACTCCACTGGCTAGATGTTTTTTAACAGGAATAACGGAAGGTATATGGGCGATTACAGATTTAAGCACATCCCAGAAGATGCGTTAGTGTTGGGCGTTG
Organism: Vibrio sp. Isolate22; assembly: GCF_022398115.1. Taxonomy (NCBI): domain Bacteria; kingdom Pseudomonadati; phylum Pseudomonadota; class Gammaproteobacteria; order Vibrionales; family Vibrionaceae; genus Vibrio; species Vibrio sp. Isolate22. The sequence goes on from NZ_JAKEUW010000008.1 coordinate 1,648, forward strand.
GTTCGCTGTTTAAGAAAAATAGCAATGTGTTTTGGGGAGTTAACCTCAGCTTTTCAAAAAAACTTGATCGTCCATCAATACCCATTGCTGGTGTTCCATTGATTCGACGCTACAAATCATTGAGTGCCAATCAGTCTAATCAGCTAAAAGGAAGACAGTTAACTTTTACCATTAGGGATGCTCAGCTGTGGGGAAGAAAGCGTTTAAGGGACTGCCCTGCTTTTCGTTCAATGGGGAACGGGCACAATTCTGAACAGTGGTGCTTTGAATTTGATGTGCCTGATGGTCCAACTGTTTTCCTACCTCAGCTTGAATTGGCACGTGTTCTTTTTCTACATGATAACTATATGTCCAGAATCTGTTTGGAACACGGAAAACTGTCATCAGATTTCAATATCACCAATATAAACGGGCATTGGCAGATTGATGTGATGCCAAGTTCTAGCTACCCGATTGCCGCTTTTAATGATGAACGTTCACGACGATTCTTAAGTTGGATATTGATGGACCCTGAGGCTCGAACTTCATTTGAAAGTATTCACCAGACAATGATGAGAGAGTATACATCCAATGGACAGTATAAATTTTGGGATTTCTCTTTTACACCTCCTTGCTTAAATAGAACAAAACTAGAAGTGTCAGGGTGGCATGATTGGAACAGTAACAGCTTTTTTATATGGGAAATTAGAAGGGTGGAAGGTTTGCCATCGAGTATGCCTGATGAGCTAGATTTTTATCACCCTGATTTCAAAAGGCAGGTAACTGGTCAAGGTGGCGGAGCTAATTCAGGTCGGCCTAAACGTCCGGAAGAGCACGAACTTGATGATAAGGAAGAGGCTGACCCCGATAAAAAACGTGTTGTTTTAGATACAGAATCAGTTGGCTTGTCATTTCGTAAGCCATTCAAGACTAATCGAGTAACTGATAAAACTCGGAAGGCTAATCGCGGAAAGCCCGATGATAGTGATTCCAATGAACAACTTCCCAATAAGTTATCTCCAAATGGTGATAATGCTACAGGTACAATTGCCGGTGCTGATTATGACGTTTTGAATGACGAAAGTGATGACGCTCATCTGTATGCAAGTAAATTTGAGACTTTCTTTCAGGTGATTGATCGTTTGGAATTTAATTACGGATGTCAAACGTACCGCCATCCGCTGAGAAAATTGCCTAAATTGGCACGATGTACCAAACACATGATGGCGGATGATGCTAATCCGAGGTGTATGGCTGTCGTCAAAGTTACTTATCATGGGCAGGTGTATCATTTTGTTGAAGTTGATACCTCTGATGCGAAGAATTCGATATCGACCATGGTATTAAAGTTAAAAGATAATGTAGCGTTGCTTGAGCAGATCGCTGAGTTAGAAGTTCGACTGCTCAAGAAGTCGCTTGCTTGGCCGCGCGATTATATCTCTCTAATTTGTGGAGATGGTAACTTCAAGGGAATCTCTCATCCTCCTTGTAAACACAAAGGTTGTATCGACCCTGCTGATATTGATAAATGGGCAGGATGGTTTATGGGATGGTTAGATTATTAGTATGATACTTTAATACTTCGATTTTTACGAAGTAGAGCCATTTCTTTCTATCTAGTATGATACTTTATTTTTTTACTAAAACCGCAACCTCATTGCACAATGCGGCTTTAGAAAATTTTTAGTATGAAACTTTATTCCTCTCTCACAAGACGAAAGCCCATCATCATGATGGGCTTTTTTGTGCGTGCTATTTAGTAAATCTACATTCAGATTATAATACTTAGGCGTTAAGAGCTTGCTCTAGGTCTGCGAGGATATCTTCGATGTGTTCAATACCGACTGATAAGCGAATCATCTCTGGTGATACTCCAGCTTGTTTCTGTTCAGCTTCGCTTAGCTGACGGTGCGTTGTCGAAGCTGGGTGACAAGCCAGAGATTTTGCATCCCCAATGTTTACCAAGCGTTTGAATATTTGTAGCGCGTCATAGAAGCGAACACCTGCTTCATATCCATCCTTTAAGCCAAAAGATAGAATCGCCGATGGCTTACCTTGCATGTACTTTTCAGCAAGCGGGTAGAACTCTGAACTAGGTAAGCCAGCGTAACTTACCCAGCTGACTTTCTCATGTTGGCTGAGATACTCCGCCACTTTCAATGCGTTCTCTGTATGGCGCTCCATACGTAACGACAACGTTTCTAAGCCTTGCATCAGCATGAAGGCATTAATTGGTGACAAGGCTGCACCAGTATTCCGCAATGGCACTGTTCGTGCTCGGCCAATAAAGGCGGCCTCACCAAAGGCTTCTGTGTACACCACACCGTGGTAAGAGGGCTCTGGCTGATTAAAGACCGGGAATCGATCTTTGTGCTCTGCCCAAGGGAACTTACCTGAATCGATAATCACACCACCCAATGTTGTACCGTGACCACCCACGTATTTTGTCAGCGAGTGCACCACGATATCAGCACCAAATTCAATAGGCTTACACAAAACCGGCGTCGCTACTGTGTTGTCGACAATCACAGGGACACCTTGCGCGTGGGCAAGCTCAGCAACACGCTCTAAATCGATGATATTACCTGCAGGGTTACCGATACTCTCACAGTAAACCGCTTTGGTTTTTTCATCGATTAGCTCAGCCAAGCTTTCTGGTTTGTCGTCTTTGGCAAAACGAACTTCAATCCCTTGGTTTGGCAGCATGTGAGCAAACAAAGTGTAAGTACCACCGTAAAGCTGAGGTGTTGAGACGATGTTGTCACCGATTTGCGCCAATGTCTGAATCGCATAGTTGATTGCCGCGCTGCCCGCACTCACAACCAAGCCTGCGATCCCGCCTTCTAGCGCAGCCATACGTTTTTCCAACACATCGTTGGTTGGGTTCATAATGCGGGTGTAAATATTGCCTGGTACTTCTAGGTTGAACAGATCAGCGCCATGCTGTGCATCGTCAAATTCATAGGCGACAGTTTGGTAGATAGGGGTAGCAACGGATTTCGTGGTTGGATCGGTTTCGTAGCCGAAGTGAATCGAGAGAGTTTCGTCTTTCATGTTTCTTCCCTGAATGATTGAGCGATTTATGTACAACCATATTGCCGATTTTTTTATAAAAGAAAAGTAAGCTTAGTCACAGAGAGGCAATTGGCATTGTGTACTGTGGAGTTCACTCATTCAGGGATGTATTGAAATGAGTAGGGCATAAAGAATAGCGAGCTTAGAAAAGCAAAAAGCCAGAGCAGCGGAACTGTTCTGGCTTTTCTAATTTGGTGGCCCCTCCCAGATTTGAACTGGGGACCGAACGATTATGAGTCGTGCGCTCTAACCACTGAGCTAAGGGGCCGTAGGGCATAGATTATAGGGGAAGCATTCAGTGGTGTCTAGACACTATGAGGGGCAATTCCGCTTACATCTTAGCCACTTAAATCACACAGGTACAAAAAAGGTGAGCCATAGCTCACCTTTTCTTAATTATGCTTAAAAGCTAATCACATCAATGCGTGTGATTACTCGTCTAGGAAGCTACGCAGAGTTTCTGAACGGCTTGGGTGACGTAGTTTACGTAGTGCTTTTGCTTCGATCTGACGGATACGTTCACGAGTTACGTCGAACTGCTTACCAACTTCTTCAAGAGTATGGTCAGTGTTCATGTCGATACCGAAACGCATACGCAGTACTTTAGCTTCACGAGGTGTTAGGCCTGCAAGAACGTCTTTAGTTGCACCGCGTAGGCTGGTTGCCGTTGCAGAGTCTAGAGGTAGTTCTAGCGTTGTATCCTCGATGAAATCACCTAGATGCGAATCTTCGTCGTCACCGATTGGTGTCTCCATAGAGATTGGCTCTTTAGCAATTTTCAGTACTTTACGGATCTTGTCTTCAGGCATTTGCATGCGCTCAGCCAGCTCTTCCGGAAGTGGTTCACGACCCATCTCTTGTAGCATTTGACGAGAGATACGGTTTAGTTTGTTGATCGTTTCGATCATGTGAACCGGAATACGGATAGTACGAGCTTGGTCGGCAATCGAACGAGTGATTGCTTGACGGATCCACCATGTAGCGTAAGTCGAGAACTTGTAACCACGACGGTATTCAAACTTATCAACCGCTTTCATCAGGCCGATGTTACCTTCTTGGATTAGATCCAGGAATTGTAGACCACGGTTTGTGTACTTCTTAGCAATCGAGATTACTAGACGTAAGTTCGCTTCAACCATCTCTTTCTTCGCACGACGAGCTTTCGCTTCACCGATAGACATACGACGGCTGATATCTTTGATGCTTTGAACAGTCAGAGAGGTCTCTTTCTCGATCATGTCCAGTTTCTGGATTGAACGACGAATATCACCTTCGTGACGTTTGATCTTTTCTGCGTATGGCTTATCAGAAGCAAGAACTTCATCTAACCATGCTTCGCTTGATTCGTTGCCAGTAAATAGAGCAATGAAAGATTTCTTCGGCATTTTGCCGTACTCAACCGTTTGACGCATGATTAGGCGTTCTTGAGTACGCACACGATCCATAGAGTTACGCAGTTCGTTTACTAGGTAATCAAACTGTTTTGGTGTTAGGCGGAACTCTTTGAATACGTCTTGCATCATTGTTGTTGCAAGCATTGCTTTCGGGCTTTCATGGCCGTATTCGTTGATCGCTAGCTGACGGTTTTGGTAGCTAGTACGAAGCGCTGTGAACTTCTCAAGAGCAAGCTCAGGGTCGATACCTGTATCTTCTTCTTCCTCTTCAGCTTCATCATCAACGTCTTCTGCGTCTTCGTCATCCAGATCAGTTTCAGCAAGTTCTGAACCGATGTGAGTTGCTGTTGGTGCAGCGGTGCCATCGTCATCTGGGTCAACGAAGCCGTTGATTAGGTCTGTTAAGCGAATCTCTTCTGCTTGTACACGGTCAAACTGTTCCAAGATGTATGGAATAGTACCTGGGTACTCAGCAACAGATAGTTGAACGGTGTTGATACCATCTTCAATGCGTTTCGCAATGTCGATTTCGCCTTCACGAGTCAGTAGTTCAACTGTACCCATTTCACGCATGTACATGCGAACTGGGTCAGTAGTACGGCCAATCTCGCTTTCTACGCTTGAAAGCGCAGCAGCTGCAGCTTCGGCTGCGTCTTCATCTATATTGGCATCATCATCATTAAGCGCTAGATCATCAGCATCAGGTGCAGTTTCAACTACTTTGATGCCCATGTCGTTAATCATTTGAATGATGTCTTCTACCTGTTCAGAATCCACGATTTCTGCAGGTAGGTGGTCGTTTACTTCGGCGTAGGTCAGATAGCCTTGTTCCTTGCCTTTAATAACAAGTAATTTAAGCTGTGACTGCGGATTTTGATCCATAGATGATATCCAACTTCAGGTCTGGTGAAGGACGTTGCATTCTCAAATGCAAACCAATTATGTTAACAAATTTATTAAATGCTGACTAATCAAACAGGGTTACGCTTTTAGATCTAGCATTAAAGCTAGTAGCTCCCTTTTTTCTTCGGCTGATAAACCGACACTTCTTGCTTTGGCCTGCAGGTTTTCAATTTGTTTTTCAACGCACTGGGCAAGTATTTTGTCCAATGAGTCTAAAAATATGTCTTCTTGATTGTCTTCGTCGAGGGGGATTTCCCAGCTCGCGAGACGAGACAGAAGAGCCTCATGTTTATTATCTCGCCAGTGCTCTAATAACTGGCCGGTGTTGATATGGGGATGCGCGTGGCATTTATCAAGTACTTCGACGAATAAACTTAGTCCAGGCAATGGTAAGCCTTTGACACTTGATAAATCCGGTACCATATCAGCATAGCTCGGATTTTGGATAAGCAAAGCGATAACTTCACGCATTGGAGTTCGCTTGAGCTCTTTATGCGGTTGAGGTGTCGGGTTCTGTGTATGAACACGAGCACGTCTCAGTTGGTTATCAAATCCAGTTCGTTCATCCAATAATTTTTCGAGCAACTCTTGGAAATAACTGTCAGGAATTTTATTAATTAAGGCGCTTGCGTGCGCACGCAGTGCCGATTTTCCTTCGGTTGTGCCCAAGTTAAGTTTGTGTATTTCTATCAGGTTGTCGAACAAATAGGTCGATAGTGGCGTTGCATTTTGGACGAGCTGCTCAAAAGCGGCTTTACCATGTTCTCTAATATAGCTATCTGGGTCTTCACCATCGGGCAAGAACAGAAACTTGAGTGTGTTACCTGTTTTCAGGTACTCAAGTGCATTTTCTAGAGCGCGCCATGCGGCCTCTTTACCAGCTCGGTCACCATCGTAGCAACAAACCACAGTGCTGGTTTGTCTAAACAGCATTTGAATGTGGTCACCGGTTGTTGAAGTGCCTAGTGAAGCCACCGAGTAATCTACACCATATTGCGCAAGCGCCACGACATCCATGTAACCTTCAACCACAAGGACTTGAGGCGGTTCACGGTATGCCTGCAATACTTCATAAAGGCCATACAGCTCTTTGCCTTTATGGAAGATAGGCGTCTCTGGTGAGTTTAGGTATTTTGGTGTGCCGTCTTCTAAGACACGACCACCAAAACCAATTACACGACCACGACGATCTCGAATCGGGAACATGACACGGCCACGGAATCGGTCGTATCGGTTACCTTTATCATTCTCGATCAACATGCCGCCGGTCACGAGCATGTCTTGGGCTTCTTTTTGTTGGCCGAAGTTCTTACGAACTAAGTCCCACTCATCGGCCACGTAACCAATGCCAAACTTCTGGACGATTTCGCCCGATAGGCCACGATTTTTAAGGTACTCAATCGCAGGTTTATTGGCTGCTATTTTTAGCTGAGAACGATAGAACTGGCTAATGCCGCCCATCAAATCATAGAGGTTACGTTTTTGTTCAGTGTTGGCTCTTGGTGCGGTAGAGATCTCACCGCTACGTTGTTCTCTTGGAACATCGAGCCCTAAGAAAGAGGCGAGCTCTTCAATAGCTTCAACGAATTCAAGACGTTCGAACTCCATAATGAAGTCGATGGCGTTGCCGTGTACGCCACAACCAAAACAGTGATAAAACTGTTTCTCTTGGCTTACGCTAAAAGAGGGGGTCTTTTCGTTATGAAACGGACAACAAGCGCCGTAGTTTTTGCCTTTTTTCTTAAGTTTCACGCGTGCGTCTATGATGTCGACAATGTCGAGACGTGCTAGGAGATCATCGATGAAACTGCGCGGGATGTGTCCTGCCATAAAACCTTAGAAAAATGCACTAACTGAGAGTGTGGATAATAATAGTTTGAATGGGTTACAGATACAAACAAGCCGTGCGTTCCGAAGGATTGCACGGCTTGTTGCAATTTGATTTGGGATTAAGCGAGTTTAGAACGAACTAAACCACTAACTTTACCCATATCTGCACGCCCTTGAATTTGTGGTTTCAAGATAGCCATTACTTTACCCATGTCTTGCATGCCCGCAGGTTGAGCTTCTGAAATTGCGCTATCAAGTAGTGCGATTACTTCTTCTTCAGTAAGCGGTTGAGGCATAAAGCCTTCAAGTACAGCAATTTCTGCTTGTTCCACGTCAGCAAGATCTTGACGACCAGCTGATTCATATTGAGCAACAGAATCGCGACGTTGTTTAACCATTTTTACTAGTACAGCAAGAATGTCGTCATCGCTCAGAGTAATCTGTTCGTCGACTTCACGTTGCTTTACAGCAGCAAGAGCTAAACGGATAGTGCCAAGGCGCGGTTTGTCCTTGGCTTTCATCGCTAATTTTTGCTCTTCTTTGAGTTGTTCAATAAGAGCCATAACTCAGTCCTTATGGATTAAGTTATTAGTACAGGCGAACGCGACGTGCGTTTTCGCGAGCTAGCTTCTTAGCGTGACGCTTTTGAGCTGCTGCTTTAGCGCGTTTGCGAACTGTAGTTGGCTTTTCGTAGTGCTCGCGACGGCGAACTTCAGAAAGGATACCTGCTTTTTCACAAGAGCGCTTGAAACGACGTAGTGCAACGTCGAACGGTTCGTTTTCACGTACTTTAACTATTGGCATATGCCTTTCACCTCAGGGGTTATTCATTATCGCTGGCTACTGATGACCAAATCAGAAAAATTATCCGTAGACAACTTTCGATTAAGTGTGGTCTCTAACCAGCTTGATCAAAAATGGTGCGGAATTTTAATCCGATCAGAGTGGCTTTGTAAAGCACTTTGTCGATTATAGTCTGTACAATATTTGTTTGAAGAGCTTAGGCAGGGTAATATTGCGCTAATTTCCCATTTTAGACGAAAGCGTGCCGAGAAAATTATGCGCATTATTGGTATTGAAACCTCTTGTGATGAAACAGGAATCGCAATTTATGATGATGAGCAGGGCCTGCTTTCTCATCAATTATACAGCCAAGTAAAGCTGCACGCCGATTACGGTGGTGTAGTACCTGAGCTGGCATCACGTGATCACGTGAAGAAAACAATTCCGCTAATCAAAGCGGCTCTTAAAGAGGCAAACCTAACCTCTAAAGACATCGATGGTGTTGCTTACACGGCTGGCCCTGGCCTTGTTGGTGCGCTGCTTGTTGGTGCAACCATTGGTCGCAGCATTGCTTACGCTTGGGACGTACCAGCTGTGCCAGTTCACCACATGGAAGGTCACCTTCTTGCGCCAATGCTAGAAGATAACCCACCGCCGTTCCCATTTGTCGCTCTGCTTGTTTCTGGTGGTCACACCATGATGGTCGAAGTGAAAGGCATTGGTGAATACAAGATCCTTGGTGAGTCGATTGATGATGCGGCAGGTGAAGCGTTTGATAAAACAGCGAAGCTGATGGGCTTAGATTACCCTGGCGGTCCTTTGCTATCTCGACTTGCAGAAAAAGGCACGCCTGGCCGTTTTAAGTTCCCGCGTCCAATGACGGATCGTCCGGGCTTGGATATGAGCTTTTCGGGCTTAAAAACCTTTGCTGCGAACACGATTCGTGACAATGACGATAGCGAACAAACTCGTGCCGACATCGCGTATGCGTTCCAAGAGGCGGTTTGTGGCACCTTGGTAATCAAGTGTAAGCGTGCCTTGGAACAGACGGGCATGAAACGTATAGTGATTGCTGGTGGCGTAAGTGCAAACAAACAACTGCGTGTTGAACTTGAAGCACTTGCTAAGAAGATTGGTGGCGAGGTGTACTACCCGCGCACTGAATTCTGTACTGATAACGGTGCGATGATCGCTTATGCCGGTATGCAGCGCCTGAAAAATGGTGAGACTGCAGATCTTTCAGTTCAAGCCACACCGCGTTGGCCGATTGACCAATTAGAGCCAATTGCGTAGACATCAAAATGTTTCGATAAACGGTCGCCTTGTGCGGCCGTTTTTATATCTTAGCTTACCGACTATATGTTGATAAATAATTGCTGATAGAGATTAGGGAAGAAGATGAACAAGTTCACTGTAGATAATCAATCGATGGCGTACCTAGATGAAGGCGAAGGCCCAGTTGTTGTTCTAGGACACAGCTACCTATGGGATAGTGGGATGTGGAAGCCTCAGGTTGAAGCATTAAAATCTCAGTACCGTTGTATTGTGCCTGAGCTTTGGTCTCATGGTGAGTCTCAAGCGGCACCGAACGCAATGCGCAACCTAAAAGACTACGCTCAACATGTTTTGGCACTGCTTGACCATTTGAACATCGAAGAGTTTTCTGTGGTGGGTTTATCGGTTGGTGGTATGTGGGGCACAGAGCTTGCGGAGCTAGCACCGTCACGTATCAAATCTTTGGTACTGATGGACACTTTCGTCGGCTTAGAGCCAGAAGTCGCACACGCGAAGTACTTCAGCATGCTAGATACGATTTCTCAAACTAAGATGGTTCCTCAACCGATTGTTGAAGCGGTTGTGCCACTGTTCTTTGCTAATGATGCACAAACTAACACGCCAGCTTTGGTTGAAGGCTTTACTCAACAGCTATCGGCATTACAGGGCGAGCAAGCAGAACAAGTCGCTCGAATTGGTCGTATGGTGTTTGGACGTCGTGACATGATTGAAACGATTGAGAACTTTGCGCTACCTGTATTGGTTGCTGTCGGGCAAGAAGACAAACCACGCCCAGTACTTGAATCTTACCTGATGCATGATTGTATTTCGGGTAGTGAATTAGTGGTGATCCCTGGCGCGGGACATATTAGCTCGCTAGAGCAGCCAGAGTTTGTAAATACTATGCTGAAAGAGTTTTTAGGTAAGCACCTGCTGTAGTTTACCTATCGCTCAAAATGGTCGGCTTAACTTTAAATTAAGGTTAAGCCGATTTTTTTTGTCCGAGTTTTGGTTCACTGCCGTCCAGTAGGCGGCGGATGTTCTGGTGATGACGCAGCACGATCAAGCAACACAGCATAGCTACGGGTAGGGTGTATTGAGGTTTGACTAACCAAGCGTAGAAAGGGGCAAGCAGCACGGTCACCAATGCAGCCAGAGACGAGTATCGAAACAAAAGTGCGACTACTAGCCAAGTTGCCATGATCATTCCGGTTAGGTCGAATCCAATTGGAGCGATAGCACCCAGTGCCGTTGCGACGCCTTTACCACCTCTAAAGTGGAAAAAGATCGGGTACATATGGCCAAGACAAGCTGCAATCGCAACGATACCTAAGATGATTGAGTCGATACCGAGAAAGTAACCAAGCCAGACTGGAATGGTGCCTTTTAACATGTCACAGAGTAATACTGCTGCTGCAGCGCCTTTGCCACCGACACGTAATACATTGGTCGCACCTGGGTTGTTGGAGCCCACTGTTCTGGGATCTGGCAGCCTTAAGACTCGGCATATCAAGACCGCACTAGAGATTGAACCTAGCAAATAGGCAGCAATGATCATGATAAGTGCCAATGGGGTCATGTCTGTCCTTTAACGGTTATACGCCTAACGATGGGAAAATAATGCTCAATCCAAGAGTAATTGATATCATATCTCGAATTACGCAAATAATACGTTTTTTTCCCAAATTTGGGTATCCGACCTCTAAAAGGACAAGTCATGGCACTGGATAAAGTTTTCATTGAGCAGCTAGAAGTAATTACAACGATCGGTGTTTACGATTGGGAGCAAGAGATCAAACAAAAACTGGTGCTTGATATTGAAATGGCTCATGACAACCGCCCAGCAGGCAAGAGTGATGATGTGGTTGATGCTTTGGATTATTCGAAAGTGAGCACTGCAGTACTTGATCACATTGCGAATGGCCGTTTTCTACTAGTAGAGCGTGTTGCTGAAGAAGTCGCAGAGCTTATTATGACTCAGTTCTCTGTTCCTTGGGTTAAAATCCACTTAGCGAAGCCTGGTGCGGTTCCTCAAGCAAAAGCGGTGGGTGTGATCATCGAACGAGGTCAAGCATGACCATCGCCTATGTTGGTGTTGGCACGAACATAGACCGCGACAAGCATGCAAGGGTGGCATGGACAGAGCTTCAATCGTTAGGGACTAACCTTAAATGCTCTAAAATCTATCACTGTGAGCCTGTTGGTTTTAATAGCCATCCATTTTATAACTTTGTGATAGAGCTCGACACGCCACTTTCATTGACTGAATTTTCACAAGAACTTCGTAAAATTGAGTATAAATGGGGGCGTGCGCAAGATGCACACAAACTTCAGGACCGAAATTTGGATCTTGATATTGTGCTGTTTGGCGATGAGATATCTGAGTCTGCTCCAGAGTTACCGCGCAGTGATATCTATAAATATCCTTTTGTAACACAACCACTTTATGATCTTTGTCCTGCGAGAGTGATCCCGCAAGACGGAAGAACCGTCAGTGAAATATGGCAGAAGATGCAGCAGCTAGACTCGCTCTCTGTCGTAGATATAAAACTATAATTTTAAAGGTAAGTAATGAGTTATTTTGAAGCGTTTATATTGGCGTTGGTGCAAGGCTTTACTGAGTTTTTACCTATTTCCAGTTCGGCACACTTGATCCTTCCATCTGCGGTTTTAGGATGGGAAGATCAGGGCTTGGCTTTTGATGTCGCGGTCCATGTCGGTACTCTGGCCGCGGTCGTGATCTACTTCCGTAAAGAAGTGATTTCGTTGTTGAGTGCATTCTTTGGCTCAGTGTTTAAGGGCGACCGCAGCAAAGAAGCTAAATTGGCATGGATGATCATCCTTGCGACGATTCCTGCATGTATATTTGGCCTGCTGATGAAGGACATTGTTGAGCTTTACCTGCGCAGTGCATGGGTGATTGCGACAACGACAATCGTGTTTGGTCTGTTGTTGTGGTGGGTAGATAAGAACTCAAGCCTACGTGATGATGAGTACCAGGCAGGTTGGAAAAAAGCGTTGTTCATTGGTCTTGCTCAAGCCATGGCAATCATTCCTGGTACCTCTCGTTCAGGCGCTACAATTACAGCAGCACTTTACCTTGGCTTTACTCGTGAAGCGGCAGCTCGATTCTCTTTCCTAATGTCTATCCCAATCATCACTTTAGCTGGTGGGTACTTGGGTCTTAAGCTGGTGACCAGCGGCGATCCAATCCATGTGGGCACATTGCTAACAGGTATTGCGGTGTCTTTCATCAGCGCTTACATCTGTATTCACTTCTTCTTGAAGCTTATCTCACGCATGGGCATGACACCGTTTGTTATCTACCGCCTAATCCTAGGTTGTGGTCTGTTTGTTTTCTTAATGATGCAGTAACAGGCGCTGATAACAGTCTCGTCGTAGAATTGAAAAAGCCCGCTTAACTGCGGGCTTTTTAATACGTGCTTACTAGCAGATTGAAGATCAACTATGAGTGAGTTCTGATAGCGCGCCTTCAATGGCTACTGCTCTGCGCTTCTCTTGCTCTTCTCGAATATCTTTACCTTTAAAGCCATCGGCAATGATTGCTTTTACTTCAACTTGCAGCGCCGCTTGATAGGCCGCTTCAAAACGAGCCTTTTGAGGGTAAGGCTGATCTTCTAACCCTTTGCGGCCTGCGTGGTCAGCTTGGCAGCATAGCAAGATGTCGTTAAGGCGATCTGGTTTGCGCCAAACATCGAACTTGTTGAGAACCTTGAGGAAGGTGGTTGGCTTTAGCTCAGCCGCACGATGAATGTTTGAGTGCTGCTCACATACTAATAGTGCGAGGTCTCTGAATTCATTAGGCACTCTCACTCGTTCACACAGTTTTTTTATGATCTTAACACCTGTGTGGCAGTGCATCTTATGGCTTGGCCATTCAGCTTGTGGTGTCACGCCTTTACCTAAGTCATGCACTTGAGCGGCAAAGCGTACCGGCAGCGATGGGCTTAATAGCGCAGCTTGCTGAGCCACCATCAGAGTATGGATACCCGTGTCGATCTCAGGGTGCCACTTTTCCGGTTGAGGAACACCAAATAGAGCGTCAATCTCTGGCAAAACAACCGCTAATGCACCGCACTCTCTCAACACTGATAGGAACACTTCCGGATGTGGCGTACTGAGTGATTTGTGCCACTCTTGCCACACTCGTTCAGCAGTAAGGTGAGCAAGTTCATCTGATTCAACGATCGTCGCCATCATGGCCATGGTTTCAGGTGCGACGGTAAAACCGAGATGGTGAAGCTTGGCTGCGAAGCGCGCAACTCGCAGTACTCGAAGTGGATCTTCGACAAAGGCATCGGACACGTGTCTAAGAATACGATCGGAGAGATCTTGCTGGCCGTGGTAAGGATCGTGAAGGTTGCCGGTATCATCTTGAGCGATGGCGTTGATCGTTAGATCGCGACGCATGAGATCTTCTTCTAGGCTAACATCTGGTGCGAAGTAACATTCGAAGCCTGTGTAACCAGATCCTGATTTTCTCTCTGTGCGCGCCAGTGCGTGCTCTTCCTTGGTTTTGGGGTGCAAGAATACAGGGAAGTCTTTACCCACTGCAGTGAAGCCAAGGCTTTCCATCTCTTGAGGGGTACTGCCAACGACTACCCAATCTTTATCGTAGCTATCAATATTGAGTAGCTTATCTCGCACCGCTCCACCGACTAGATAGCGCTGTAGCCCATTCTCTTTTGGTAGGCTATCGTATATTTGCAACTTATCACCTCGAAATGTTTTATCACTGCTGGACTTTACGGCAAGCAATGGTACTTTCCATTAATCGTAATTATAGGGCAGCACATGTATAAGGAATATTTTGGCTTCGTTGAGATGCCATTTTCGATTGTACCAAATTCTCGCTACTTGTTTTTGAGTCAGCGCCACCAAGAGGCGATGCAGAACCTACAAGCCGGTTTAGGCGAGGGTGGGGGCTTTGCAATGCTCACTGGTGAGGTGGGAACCGGTAAAACAACGGTCGCTAAGGCGATGTTGTCCTCCCTTGATAGCCACACTCAAGCTGGCCTTATACTCAACCCTACATTTTCCAATACTGATTTGCTTGAAGCTATCTGTGATGAGTTCGAGATCGACTATCCGCAGCAGGCATCACTCAAACAGCTGAGTCAGGCGATTCACTATTTCTTACTGGATAGCCATGCGGAAGGTATTCAAACCTTATTGGTGATAGATGAAGCTCAGCACTTAGCTGCCGATGTGTTGGAACAGCTACGACTTTTAACGAACTTGGAAACTGACAGCCGTAAGCTATTAAAAGTATTGCTGGTTGGTCAACCTGAATTACAACAGCACCTGCAGACCACGCAATTGCGTCAATTAGCGCAGCGTATTACTGGGCGTTACCATTTGTTGCCTCTCAACATTCAAGAGACCGGTAAGTACATCGCGTTTCGTTTAGAGACGGCTGGTGGCGGGCAGATGCTGTTTTCGAATCGTTCCGTTAAGTTGATCGCTCAATATACTCATGGTATTCCAAGGTTGATTAACTTGGTGTGTGATAAGGCGCTGCAGCTAGCGTTTCATGATGGAGAGCCAACACCGAGCAATGACACGGTCAACAAAGCGTGTCAGCAGATCATGGCGTTTCAAGCCGAGGTTTATCATGTCGAAAAGCCTCGAGTAGCGAGCGCGCTACCAAAACTAGTTAAATACGCGAGTGCTACTACCTTGAGTGTTGCGTTTGCGATGGCAACCTTTCACTTCGCTCCAACCTACATTGATTCGTGGCTAACAATCCAGCCCTCGAATGAAGCCCAAACACTAAGCTCAGTAAAAATGCAGCGTTCGTTAGTCGCCGATGAACCTAAGGTTGAGCTAGAAAAAGATAAGTTCGCACTGCCAGCACATATTCAGCAACACTTGATGCAAGGAACTAACCGTTCGCTAGCGATCAAGGACTTATATACGCTTTGGGGATACCAATCCTCCCTGCGTGACGGTTTATGTCTGAGTGAGCCACAAAGTGTGTTCGTATGTGAGCAACAACAAGCAAGTTTAGATGACCTTCTAGAGTTAGGCGTCCCTGTGGTATTGAACTTAAATATAGAGCAAGAGCCTGTGTTTGCTGTGCTCTATGGCGCATCACAAGACGCTGTCGAGTTACTGGTGAACGAAAAACTGTTAGTCATGCCGAAGCAATCTCTAGATAAGGTCTGGCACGGTGATTATGTCGCGATTTGGAAACAGCCATTGCGAGAAACGTTAAAAGAGGGTTATCAGGGGGAAGCTGTTGCTTTGCTTGATTTGTTGCTTTCTGAGGTTCTTGGAGAGGTTGTATCTGGTAGTGATGTATTTGATTACGAATTAAAAATGAAAGTCGAAGCATTTCAAACTTGGCAGGGCATGTCGGTCGACGGTATTGCTGGTCAACGAACTTTAGCAAGGTTACAAAGATTAGCTCAGCTAGACTCTCCGAAGTTAATGTCATTAAGCGGAGGAGCGAGCTAATGTCACGCATTATGCATGAGTTGAATCAGTCCTCAGACAAATCTAGCTTCAAGGGCTACCAAAACCATCAAGTGCCGAGTTCAGCAAAGGGTATAAGCAACAAGCGCGGTTCGTCGTTGGCTTTGGGGCTACTTGTTTTACTTGTGCCTTCTTTGTTGGTAGGCGGTGTCTTGGTGTATCAATCTTACCATCAACAGCAAACGGCTAACCAAGCTGCTATTAGTTCGAGTTCAGAATCAGAACCCCAGCCTGTTCAAGCCAAAGATGTCGAAACGGTTGATTTGAATGCCGAAGAAGAAGTCGAAGATGAACCTCTGTTTGTGGTGCGTCCAGCGCCGACCGGCAAGACGCTAAAATCGTTACCTCGCCAAGAGGTTTATGCTCAGGTTAATTCTGATAGAACTCAACTGTCTGGTGGAATAATTGTGCCGGTAACCAAAGCAGAGAGCAGTGCGCGAGCGGTCGATGATTCTGAATCGTCATTCGTTGAGCCGAAAGTTGAACCTGGTGTCAGCAATGAAAGTAATCATCAGCAATCAGACAGCGACCTATTGCAAGGGCTAGACTTGACCGAGTTACCGCCTGATTTGGCATTGAAGCTAGAAGCGATTATGGATCAGCAGCCAAATGAGCCTGAGCCAATGGATTCGCGACCAGCAAGTCAGATGGAGCCTCAAGTGATCGAGCTCGAAAATCACGTTAACAGTTTGTCAGGTGTATTACCTAAGCTCGACTTGCAAACCCATATGTATTCAAGCAGTGAGAACAAGCGTTGGGTTAAAGTGAATGGGCAAGAGGTGTCGCAGGGAGATTGGATCGACAACGATGTGCAATTGCTCGAGATAAAGCCGCAATCTGTAGTTGTTGAATTTAACCAGCAGAAGATAGAAATTCCTGCTTTGTATGAGTGGAAGGGCTAACCTAAGGCTGCAACAAGCACTTTAATAACATGCTGTGATAAATAAAAAGGAGCACTTAGGTGCTCCTTTTTGGTATTCGAGATTGAATTTAGTTTGCTCAACGCAAAACAGTCAAACGAAACGCTTACGCCCAGCCGTTTGGTGACTTTTTACGACGAGGAATGATGTGTGGCAGAACAAGGCCTAGAAGTAGACCGATACCAGCAACACCACCACCGTACATAAAGTATTTCAATAGTAGGTCATCTTTCTGCGTGTCTAGCTTAGCGCGTAGCTCACGGTTTTCTGTTTGAGAGCTTGTTAGCTGTTGGCTAATCTCGCTGTAGTTCTGCTCAAGTTCAGCAATCTGTTTATTACGAGAATCTAGAGAACTTGCTAGGCCTGCCTTTTCGCTGTCAGCTGTTTGACGTGCATTAGCCAGCTTAGTTTTCACTTCTGTCAGTTCTTTTTCAAGCTTAGGCATGCGCAGAGCCATGCTTTCTCTTGTGCTTACAAATTTGCTCTCAACCCAACCTTTACGGCCACGGTTGTCTTGGATCTGAGTGTAACCTGTGCTCTTGTTTGCTTGCAGGTAAGTGATCTTCTCACCAGCATCAACACTGCCGATGATACGGTAGGTGTTGTTTGGGCCAGAATGCATATAAGTAAATAGTTTGTCAGCAATATAACGGTCTTGTGCAAAGGCAGCTGGAGCCGCAAGCATTGCGAACAAAACTAAGCTAATCAGTTTTTTCACAGTAAATCCCTTAACGATTCAAGTTGGGTAGGCGGATGAGTCAGCCTCAATGAGCAAATAATATTTAGTTTCTTTATGCGGTGCAACAAAGAAGGGAGGCAAAGCCTCCCTTTCTGTGCGTTTGAGTCAATAATGACATGGCATTTACATATCGTTGCTGAAGCTCACACTATTCTGACGCTAGTCATCACTAACGCAGTCGCGATTACATAGTAAACGCAGCTTGAATTCCGTAGAAGAACACAACAGCAAGTAGAGCACCTGCAGGTAGTGTCACAATCCAAGAAGCTACGATATTACGTACAACGCCTAAGTTCAGTGCTGCGATACCGCGAGCAAAACCAACACCCAATACCGCACCAACAAGTGTTTGTGTCGTCGAGATTGGAAGGCCAGTACCTGAAGCTAGTACAACCGTACATGCAGTTGCAAGTTGTGCAGCAAAGCCACGGCTTGGTGTTAATTCTGTAATACCAGTACCAACGGTTGCCATTACTTTATGACCCATTGTTGCAAGACCAACAACGATACCGAAGCCACCTAGAGGAAGAATCCACCATGCGATAGTACTCTTACCTGTGATTTCACCCATGTGCTCAACCGTTGATACAACAGCAGACAGTGGACCAATCGCGTTTGCAACGTCGTTTGAGCCGTGTGCGAAAGCCATCGCACAAGCTGTGATAACCATTAGTACAGAGAAGATACCTTCAACGCCAGCAAAGCCGTGGTCTTCTTCGCGGTTAGCGAATTTCTTCTGGATGTATAGGTAACCACCAATCATTACAACAGCAGATACGCCTGCAGCCCAAACCCATGCTTCAGTGTTGCTTAGGTGAAGACCAACGTGCTTAAGACCTTTCTTGATTGTTACCAGTGCAATTACCATCGTTGTGATGAACATGTACACAGGCACGAAACGTTTAGCGTTGAATAGTGGGTTCTCAGTATCAAAGATCAGTCGCTGAGCACTCACAAAGATAACGTAAGCGAAGAAACCAGAGATGACAGGAGTAATAATCCAACTACCCACGATACCTTGAACGCTGCCCCAGTCTACCGCTTCAGTACCTACAGATACGCAAGCGAAACCGATGATTGCACCGATGATTGAGTGAGTAGTAGAAACAGGCCAGCCCATGTATGAAGCTAGAAGTAACCATGTACCAGCAGCAAGAAGCGCTGACATCATACCGAATACAAGTACGTCTGGTTGATGTGCGAATAGAGACGTCTCGATAACACCTTTACGGATCGTATCGGTAACTTCGCCACCGGCAAGATATGCACCAGCGAATTCAAAGATCATTGCGATAATGATCGCTTGTTTAACGGTTAGAGCTTTAGAGCCTACTGAGGTGCCCATTGCGTTCGCAACGTCATTTGCACCAATACCAATAGCCATCAAGAAACCGAAAGCTGCTGCAACAATAATCAGGACAGTGCCGTAGTTAGCAAGGATATCCATCGTAATACCTAGTTGTTTGATAACAAGCGGAACAAATTTAGACGCAAAAAACCGCTCAGCGAGAGAAATACTCAACGCATAAGTGGTTTGTTCAAAAAATGCTCTTCGTTATATGGTTAACGTATGATTTAAGATCGAGAAAGCATTACTTCAAGACGAGCGCCTACACGCTGTGCTTGATCTGCAATACCACCAACCCATTCAAGAATTTTGTATAAGAACATGATATCAACTGGATTCAGATCGCCTTCAATTGCCATTAGTTGTTGGCGTAGTTCAATCTGCATCGCATCCGTGTCATCTTCAATTACATCTAATTGATGAATCATTTCAGCAACGAGTGTTACTTCGCGGCCTTTAAAGCCAGTTTCAAGTAATTCGTCTAGTTCATTGATTACGTTTTGTGCTTGGTTCGCTGCATCTAGACAACGTTTAACGTAAGCGATGAAGTTTTCTTGTAGAGGAGCAGGAATGACAAGTTGACGACCATATACACGGCCAGCAATGTCTTTCGCTAGGTTTGCTAGTTTGTCTTGCTGAGTTAATAGCTCCAACATGTCGGTGCGATCAACAGGCATAAACAAACCACGAGGAAGTTTAAGGCGAATTTCACGTTTTAGTACGTCAGCTTCTTTCTCAAGGTGAGAAATCTGAGCTCGAATTTCAGCTGCTTTTTCCCAGTCACCCTTTGAAGAAACTTCAAAGAAATTAACCAGGTGAGAACAACATTCGTTCACGCATACTACGTGACGCTGCAAAGGTTTAATTGGGGACTTTGCAAATAACCCCATAATTGTATTTACTGGCATGGTCATCCAACCTAATAAATAATAACCTTAAAACAACATACACCATATTCATGGTGAAATGTTAAGCGATGGCTACAAAGTCGCGCATGTTAACCTAATCAATCTCTCATTAAAACTGTTTTAGATCATCATAAGGGCGATATTTCTGACTTGCCGACTTTGAAAATTGGCAATATCCTGTCCCTATCTTCACAGAAAGGTATAACTATGGAAACCGAGATAGAACTGAAGTTTTTTGTTTCTCCTGATTTTTCAGAGACTTTACGCAATAAAATTGCTGAAACTAAAGTACTTCAGCACAGTTGTCGTGAGCTAGGTAACATCTACTTTGACACCCCTGACAACTGGCTACGCAAGCATGATACCGGCTTGCGCATTCGACGCTTTGATGACGTATTTGTACAAACGGTAAAGACAGCTGGTCGCGTTGTTGCAGGTCTACACCAAAGGCCTGAATACAATGCAGAACACGACAGCAATCAGCCCAAGCTTGCCTTGCATCCAGAAGATATCTGGCCTGAAGGTAAAGATATCGAAACACTGGAAGCCGAGCTTACTCCACTCTTCTCTACTAACTTCACACGAGAGCAGTGGCTGATTGGTATGCCTGATGGTAGCCAAGTTGAGGTTGCCTTTGACCAAGGTTTCGTTGAGTCAGGCGATCAGCAAGAGCCGATTTGCGAGGTTGAACTCGAACTTAAATCCGGTCAAACCGATGCTCTGTTTACACTGTCTCGCCAATTCTGCGAACAAGGTGGTATGCGCTTAGGTAACTTAAGCAAAGCTGCTAAGGGTTACCGACTTGCTCAAGGTTATCAAGGCGATGAAGTTACTCCTTTGACCTTAGTTGATACTGACAAAACTGACACCGTTGAATCGTGTTTCATTCAATCTTTAGAGCATGCTCTCGCTCATTGGCATTACCACGAGCAAATTTTCACCGAGCGCCAATCGATTGAAGCTCTTCATGAGATCAGCCATTCACTGAGCTTTATCCGCCAGACTTTCACCATTTATGGCGGCATTGTGCCAAGACGTGCCAGCGCCATTTTGCGTCAAGAGCTGAAATGGTTAGAACAAGAGTTGGATTGGCTAAAAAGTTATGATCACTTTGAGGATTTGCTAGAAGATAAAGGCCACGTTCTGCGTAAGCTTGATGCTCGTAAGTTCTTAGTGGCAGAGCTAAAAGAGATGCAAGAGCAATTGCCAGATCGTGAAGAGTTACTGACTCTCTTGAGCTCTGCTCGCTACACCGGTCTTCTGCTTGACTTAAGCCGCTGGATTCTTACCCGAGGCTGGCAGCCATTCTTGGACGATAAAGCGCGTGAGCAAATGGGACGCGGAATTGAATGGTTCTCTGTTAAGCAGCTTGATCGCACCTGGGCGGAGCTGATGGAAGCCTTTCCACCAGAGCGCGTGATGACGAGCCAAGCCTACATCGACCAGCAGTATCGTTTGATGCGTAACCTTTACTCTGGTGTTGGCTTTGCGAGCTTGTACGATGACGATGAGCGTAATAGCTTCCGTTTACCTTGGGCAGACATGGTGCAAGGTATTGACGATTTGCTGATGCTGCGAACCTTACAGCCACTCACTGAAAAGTTAGAAGGTGACGAGAAGGATCAGTTAGAACGTTGGCTTGCTCGACAAGAAGTTTCGATTCTGCATGCGATGGAGCAGACTCGCCAAATCAGTGTTGAAGTTGAGCCATACTGGCAAGACTAGTCTCGACACTAATATCCATTTTTAAATAGGGCTTCGGCCCTATTTTTTTGTCTGTCGTTCAAGCGACTCGAGCCGTTCAAGTATCTGTTGTTGCTGTTTTAAAATCTTATCCAGCTTGCGTTCTTTGTTTTCTAACTGTTGGTTTTGAAGATCGGTTGGCTCGGTAATTAGCGAGGTGATTAGACCTGAGATCATACCAAACACGCCAACCCCACAGATGATCACAATTGACGCGATTAACTGACCTGCAGTGGTTACTGGATAGTGGTCACCATAGCCAACCGTACTGATGGTGACGAAAGCCCACCATAATGCATCATGGCCAGTCGTGATATTGGCATTAGGATCTTTGTGTTCCAATAGCAGGATCGTGCCAGCCCCGATCGTCAGTAAGATCACCAAAAGCAGAATGATGGAAGCGAAAGTGGTTTCTTTCCTATTGCGAAACAACTCTCTGAAAATACGTTTGCTCGAACGCAGAACCAAGATGACTCGCAGAATTTGAAAAATACGAGCGAAACGGAGCGCCTCGATCATTGGGATGCTTGCCAAGAAATCGATCCAGTGTACTTTGAGGTATTCTTTCTTATTTTGTGATCTGAATAGATCAATCGTGAGCTGAAAAAGAAAAACACTACAGATTATAAAATCGAGGCCGATAAGGACTTGTTTCGATTCTTTATCAATCGGCGCAAACAACAAGCCAGAGATCACAAATAACGCTAAGAAAGAGAGAATCAGTGATAATAAGCTCATCGGCTTAGGTGTGTCTTTGATACTATTTAACATTCATACGAGGCTCAAAATAAATCGCGAACCTGAGTAAATCAGCCATCTCGCGGGTATAGAAGCCATCAATATATAAGAGTTAATGGAGAACTGACAATGACTAAACTGTCATTCAAGCCGTGGGAAAGGGTAATCTCTGATATTCGTCTCGTTCCGAAAATGATCATGCTAATGGTGTTCAGTACCATCTTGATCATTGCTAAGCAGTTATGGGATGCGAGCACGTTTTACGATTCATTGCTTGCTGCAACGAACAATGCGCAGGTTGCACAGCAGCATTACGAGACTTACCTAGTTCAAGTCGCTTGGCAGACAGGCTTGATGATCATTGTGTTTGTGGTTCTTCTATTAGCGGCGGCTCGTGTGATGCTGCGTCAAACTCAATACCTCAGTGATGCTATCAAAACGATGGCAGATAAAAACCTATCTGTGCCGATTCACATGGATTGTAAAGATGAGTACGGCGATGTAGCACGTGAGTTAGAAAAAACACGAGTTCAGCTACATGATATGGTGAAAGCTCAATTGGCCTCTTCTGATGAGCTATTTGCTCTAACAGAAGTGATGACCATCAGCATGTCAGAGACCAAAGAGTCGGCTCAAGAAGAGTTTAACGAGATTGACCAACTGGCAACGGCAATGAGTGAAATGACCTCTACCGTTCAAACGGTTGCTGAGCATGCACAAAGCGCTTCTTCTCTTACTGAACAAGCATCAGGCCAAGCCTTGACGGGACAGAAGTTCGTTCAGGGCTCTGTATCTAAGATGAGTGAACTCTCTTCAGACATCGCAGCGTCTGCAGCTGCGGTAAACCAAGTTGAAGAGCGCGTTGATTCAATTGGTAGCGTTGTAGGTACGATTCAAGGCATTTCAGAACAAACCAACTTACTGGCACTAAACGCAGCGATTGAAGCGGCGCGTGCAGGTGAAGCCGGTCGTGGTTTTGCTGTGGTTGCTGATGAGGTTCGTAACCTTGCGCAGCGCACTCAGCAAGCAACTGTCGAGATTCAAGATATGATCAGCCATCTACAAAGCAGTGCGAACTCTGCGGTAGAGTTGATGGAAAAGAGTGTTGTTGAAGCGGCTGAAGGCGTAGACCTGGTGACCAACGCAGGCTCTGAGCTTGACGGCATCGTAAGCCAAGTGAACCAAATCAATGACATGAACTTCCAGATTGCGACGGCTGCAGGCCAACAGAGCAGCGTTGCAGAAGAGATGAGTGTTAACCTAACCAATGTTCGCGAGCTTGTTGAAGCTTCGGTTGTAGTGGTTGGTGAGTTGCTGGAAACTTCTCAGATAATGCAAAGCAACGCAGAAGAACTGGACGGAAAGATTAAGCAATTTAAGGTATAGCCTTACTTGCTCAATCCCCGTTGTTAGTGCCTGTTTTCTAGAGAGAAAGGTCTAACTCGATAAGTTAACCGATAAAACGCCCACATTACTGATGTGGGCGTTTTTTATTGGCGTAACTTTGGTATAACTTATGTTTAGCTATGAAAACTCTTTATTGAAAAACCGACCCAACAAATTGATTGTTCGCGAGCAGCTTATACAAGGAAGAAACATGCCATTGCCTTCTCAACTCATCACTCATTCGCAGTCAGCTTTTGAGCAATTATTAGAGCACCAAAGTGAAGCCATTAATGCTTGGCCTGAGCCGCTAATTGAAGATCTTAAACATGTCTTAGGGTTAAGCTGCTTCATTGGTGATTGCTTACAACGTGATACGACCTTGTCGACGACCTTACCGGAGATGCTGGCGTGTGAGGAGCGTGCTGAAGGGTATCGTGGACGATTGGCTGAGCTGCTTTCTGATTGCACAGACGAAATGAGCGGCCAACGAGTGCTGCGTCAATTCCGTAATCGAGAAATGACCTATATTGCATGGCGTGACTTTATGGGCTCTTGGGAGCTTGAACAGAGCTTAAGTCATCTCTCTATGTTAGCTGAAGCGATGATCTTCGAGACTTATCAATGGCAGTACGATATTTGCTGTAAAGAGTGGGGCACACCTTGTAATGAACAAGGTGAAGCACAACCGATGCTTATCATTGGTATGGGCAAGCTCGGTGGTGGTGAGCTCAACTTCTCATCTGATATCGACCTGATCTTTACTTATCCTGAGAATGGCGAGACTCAAGGGGCAAGGCGCAGTATTGCCAATGCACAGTTCTTCACTCGCTTAGGGCAACGTATTATCAAAGCACTCGATCAACAAACCTTTGATGGGTTCTGCTATCGAGTCGACATGCGCCTACGTCCGTTTGGTGAGAGTGGACCATTAGTAATGAGCTACGCTGCACTGGAAGATTACTACCAAGAGCAAGGGCGAGATTGGGAACGCTACGCTATGGTTAAGGCTCGCGTGATGGGCAGTGAGATGTACCCACAGTATCAAGAGCTGCGCAAGATGCTACGCCCGTTTGTATTCCGTCGTTATATCGATTTCAGTGCGATTCAATCTCTGCGCCGTATGAAATCGATGATCAGCAGTGAGGTGCGTCGTCGTGGCTTATCCAATAATATCAAGCTCGGCTCAGGCGGTATTCGTGAAGTTGAGTTCATTGCACAAGTCTTTCAACTGATTCGTGGTGGCCGAGAGCCAAGTCTGCGTGGCCGAGGGCTTTTAGAGACCTTAACCGCCATTGATTCTCTGCATCTGCTAGAACCCCAAGAAGTGGCCGACTTGCGCGATGCTTACCTATTTTTACGTCGCCTAGAGAATTTATTACAGGCGATGGCTGACAAGCAAACCCAGACACTACCGGATGGTGAGTTAGAACAACTTCAGCTTGCGGTTGCCATGCAATTCAATGATTGGGAGAGTTTGATTACAGCCACTCGCACCCATATGGCGAATGTACATAGTGTGTTCGAAGAGCTGATTGGGATTGATGAAGAAGACGCTAACCCAATCGCGAGTCACTTCAGCGAGTTGTGGGATATGGCCCATAAGCCGGATGTTATCGAGCATGTATTGCAGCATGATGTTGCTATCGCCAACCCACCAGAAGCGGCGAAAACCATCATTCAATTTAAAGCGGATATCGCTAAGAAAACTCTTGGCCCGCGTGGACGTGAAGTTCTCAATCGACTGATGCCGAAAGTCTTTCAGGCCTTGTATACCGCTAAAGACGCTGAGTTTGGTTTATCGCGTGTACTGCATTTACTGCATAAAATTGTCACGCGCACCACTTATCTTGAGTTACTCGATGAACACCCTGCCGCGTTGACTCAACTTGTTCGTTTGTGTACCGCGAGCCCGATGATCTCAGAACAGCTTGGGCGTTACCCAATTCTGTTAGATGAACTTATCGATCCTCAGCAGCTCTATAACCCAGTGCCGCTTGAGTCTTACAAGACAGAATTACGCGACTATCTTGCTCGTATTCCTGAAGACGACATGGAGCAGCAGATGGAAGGCCTGCGTCAGTTTAAGCAGACTTGTATCCTGAGAATTGCCGCGGCTGATATAGCGGGTGTGCTGCCAGTTATGAAGGTGAGTGATCACCTAACTTACTTAGCGGAAGCGATTGTTGAAGCTGGCGTGAACCAAGCTTGGTTACAGGTGTCGGCTAAGTTTGGTGAGCCTACTCACCTAAAAGACCGTGAAGGTCGCGGCTTTGCTGTTGTCGGCTACGGTAAAGTGGGGGGCTGGGAGCTTGGTTACAACTCAGACCTCGATATTGTGTTTATGCACGACTGCCCGGTACACATCTATACTGATGGTAAGAAAGAGATTGATGGACGCCAATTTTATCTAAGGTTGGCGCAGCGTATTATTCATATATTCTCGACTAGAACCGCGTCGGGGATCCTGTATGAAGTCGATACTCGCTTGCGTCCATCGGGAGCTTCGGGCTTGTTGGTTAGTCCAACCGATGCCTTTGATGAGTATCAACATAACGATGCATGGACATGGGAGCATCAAGCACTGACTCGAGCTCGTATGATCTACGGTGATGAGCAATTGGCTTCCGCATTCAATAAAACACGTCATGAGGTGTTGTGTCTGCCGCGTGATGAAGCCACGTTGAAAAAAGAGGTGGTGGATATGCGAGAAAAAATGCGCGACCACCTTGGCGGAAAAAAAGCCGATCGATTCATGCTCAAACAAGACGCTGGTGGCATTACTGATGTTGAGTTTTTGGCGCAATACTTGGTGTTACGCTACAGCCACGAGAAGCCAAAACTGACACGTTGGTGTGACAATGTCAGAATCTTTGAGAGCTTGTTATCACAAGGAATCATGGATGAGCAACAAGGCATGGCATTGACTCATGCATACACAACGCTACGCGATGAAATACATCACCGTAATCTCCTCAACCTAGACGCGGATGTGGCGATTGATAAGTTCGGAATGGAAAGAGAACATGTGGTTCAAGCATGGAAGCAGTGGATGGAAGCGTAACTTGTCTTGCGCTTAACTATCACAGTGCCTATCGAGATAGGCTTTACTCATTTTTCTATGGTTTAGCCACTGTAATCAGTGTGCTAGACTCTAGCCAGATTCGATTTTTGGAGCTCAACAATGAAACCAATTCTACCTGACTACAGCCAATCAGGTGTTCTTATTGTCGGTGACGTCATGCTTGATCGTTACTGGTATGGTCCAACTGGCCGTATTTCACCAGAAGCACCAGTGCCTGTGGTAAAAGTAGAAAATAACGAGGAGCGCCCTGGTGGTGCTGCTAACGTAGCAATGAACATTGCTTCGCTTGGCGGTCATGCTCATGTTGTTGGTTTAACTGGTAAAGATGAACCAGCTGAGGTGCTGAAAAATACCTTGGGTGCGCTGAAGGTTAAGTGTGATTTTGTTGAGTTAGAAGACTACCCGACCATCACCAAACTACGAGTGATGAGCCGTGGTCAGCAGTTGATTCGTCTTGATTTTGAAGACAAATTTGAAAACACCAATCCAGAGCTTATTCTGTCTCGTATGGAGCAAGCGCTGCCAAATGTGCGCTCGGTGATCTTGTCAGATTACGCGAAGGGTGCATTAGAGCATGTACAGAGCTTCATTCAAAAAGCACGTGCAGCGAATGTTCCAGTATTCATCGATCCAAAAGGTGCTGATTTAGAGCGCTACCGTGGTGCGACTTTACTTACGCCAAATATGGCTGAGTTCGAGCTCGTTGCTGGTAAGGTTAAGTCAGAAGAAGATCTAATCGAGAAGGGCATCGCCTTGATCGAAAAGTATGACTTTGAAGCCTTATTGGTGACTCGCAGTGAGAATGGTATGACGTTGCTTCGCAAAGGTCAGGCGCCATTCCACCTGCCAACTCAAGCGAAAGAAGTGTACGACGTGACTGGTGCAGGTGATACGGTTATTTCCGTTCTTGCTGCTTCTGTTGCTGCAGGCAAGCCATTAGATGAAGCCTGTGCATTAGCAAATGCTGCCGCAGGTGTTGTAGTTGGTAAGCTAGGCACATCAACCTTGTCGACAATTGAACTGGCGGAAGCGATTCACGGCAGCCAAGATACAGACTACGGCGTGATCTCGGAAGCGGCACTGGTTGAAGCGGTGAAGCGCGCTCGTGCTAAAGGTGAGAAGGTTGTAATGACTAATGGTTGCTTTGATATTCTGCATGCCGGTCATGTTTCTTACATGAACCACGCGGCTGAACTCGGAGATCGTTTGATCGTTGCGGTTAATACCGACGAGTCTGTTAAGCGTTTGAAAGGTCCAGGTCGCCCTGTCAATCCTACCGATCGTCGTATGGCGGTATTGGCAGGTTTAGGTGCGGTTGATTGGGTTGTTCCTTTCTCTGAAGACACACCTCAACGTTTGATCTCTGAAGTGCTACCAAGCATTTTGGTAAAAGGTGGTGACTACAAACCTGAAGAGATCGCTGGTGGTGCGGAAGTGATTGCTGCGGGTGGTGAAGTTAAAGTACTTAACTTTGAAGATGGTTGTTCGACAACTGAAATTATTAAAGCAATCAAAGGTGGCCGAGGCTAATTTTTAGCTCTGGCTACCCAGTTTAATGGATAATAAAAATGCCGCTCAATGAGCGGCATTTTTGTAGCTGTAGCTAGCATAATTTAGAATTACTTGCTTGCGACTTTTAGACCTGCGTTTACATCAACGATGTCTTGCTCGCTTAGCGTACCAACGGCTTGACGTAGCTGAAGCACACTTAGGATGTAGTTGTAACGAGCGTCTGAAAGGTTTTTGTTCGCATCGTAAAGACGACGAGTCGAATCTAGTACGTCAACGATAGTACGAGTACCTACATCGAAACCAGCTTCTGTCGCTTCTAGAGCTGACTGAGCAGACACAACAGATTGTTCGTAAGCGCGTAGAGCACCAATTGAAGCACTGATGTTGTTGTTGAATGCACGCACGTCTTTAACAACGCTACGGTAAGTTGCTTCTAGATCTTCACTTGCTGCAACGTAGTTGTATTCAGCCTGTTTAGTTAAAGAAGTTGTGTTACCACCCGTGTATAGAGGCACAACTAAGTTCAAACCAATGTTCAGGTTATCTGCATCGTAATCGTTTTGGCTGTTAGAGCTGTCAGTTTGTTCTGAAAGGCCATAGCTACCATCTAGCGTTAGGCTTGGCAGGTGACCAGAGCTTGCTAGAGAGATGTTGTCTTTTGCTACGTCTTGAGAGATACGCGCAGCGAGTAGGCTAAGGTTCTTCTGCTCAGCTTGTTCAACAAGTGCTGCAGCTGATTCTGAAGACTTGCTCGCTGAGAAGCGGTCCGTATCTAGGATACTTAGCTGAGAGTGCTCTTGGCCTGTAATTTCACGTAGACCTTCGTAGCTGTTAGTCAGTGTGTTCTCTGCCAATACTTCATCTGCTAAAACGCCATCGTACTGAGCTTGCGCATCATGTACATCGGTAATTGCAGAAAGACCAACTTCAAAGCGCTGCTTAGTTTGCTCAAGCTGACGAGCAACGGCTGCTTTTTCAGCACGAACAAACTCTAGGTTATCTTGTGCACGAAGTACGTCGAAGTAAGCTGTCGCTGTACGTAGAATCAACGCTTGTTGCTCTGCCGCGTATGCTGAATCAGCCTGACGAGCCGACTTCTCGGCGGTATCTAGAGTGATCCATGAAGAGCGTTGGTATAGCTCTTGGCTAAACCCAATGCCAACACCCCATTGGTTGTTGTCATTGCTCATATCACTACGATCACCACGGTTGATGTCGTAGTTTGCTGTTAGGTTAATTTGCGGTAACAAAGAGCTACGGCTTGACGTTACTGCTTCAAAAGCGGCATCGCGCTGCGCTGCTGAACGAAGAAGCTGTGGATCGTTCTGTTTTGCTTGGTCATAAACTTTAGCTAGCGTATCAGCGAAAGCTGATGAACTCAGGCTGCCAATTGCTGCACTGATAAATAGTGGAAGCAGTTTTTTCATTTTCCTATTCCTGCCTTTAATAGAATTTTCTTTAAAAGAGTTTAACCCAGTTTGGTGGTAATTTACTCGAAACTTTGCACTTTTTTACATTTAACTGTCCACTTGTGCAATATTTATTTTTTAAAACTTAACTTTAATTGTAAGTTTTATATAAAAAGTTGAACCTTATCCTTGGTAGTTAACTCGGACAATGAGTAAACTATAAAGATCACTTAGTGAGGTACCAAATGCAACAGTCTGACAATCAACGACATGAGTTTACTCCACAAGATGTGGAAATAGTCTCAAAAGAGACGCTGTTTCGTGGTTTTTTTAAAATGGTTAAGTACACATTTAAGCATAAGCTGTTTGAGGGAGGCTGGAGCCAACCAATTGAGCGTGAAATGTTTGAACGTGGTCATGCTGCCGCTTTGTTACCTTATGATCCCGTGCGTGATGAAGTCGTGATCGTCGAACAGATCCGTGTTGGTGCTCTCGAACATGAGCACCCGTGGCAATACGAAATTGTTGCCGGGATTATCGATACCGATGAATCACCACAAGATGTGGCTCGTCGTGAAGCGATGGAAGAAGCAGGAGTCGAAGTCGGATCTGTGCTGCCTATCACTTCGTATTACCCTTCATCAGGCGGCTGTTCAGAGAGGCTTGATGTTTTTGTTGGTTGTGTCGATGCCACGACAGCCAAAGGGGTACACGGGTTAGATTACGAAGGTGAAGATATTCGTGTACAGGTGATGAGTCGTGAAGCGGCTTATCAACTGGTTAAAGATGGTGTGTTTGAAAATGGGGCCACGATCATTGCGCTGCAGTGGCTACAATTGAACTACCAAGAATTACAGTCAGAGTGGGTAGCTTAACGTTATGCCAAATATAGCGGTCAAGAAACCGTATCATGTTGATCTTGCTGAATTGATGCGAGTCTATGAGACGAATTATGCCAAACTAAACGCTTTACTACCGGTTGGGCATGAGGTTGGTGATGTCCGCTGTTACCAAGCCGTTAATATGGTGTATCAATTGACAGTGAATGAGGTCACAAAATACACCACATTAATAGATATATGTCAGAGTGACGCGATGCCAGTGTTTCCTTTGCCAAAAATGTCTGTCAGGCTATATCACGACGCTCGAGTTGCAGAAGTGTGCGCCAGTGGGGATTTTTCGCGAGTTAAAGCGAAATACGACTATCCCAACACTAAGCTTCTGCAAAAGGATGAGAAATTTCAATTGAATAAATTTCTTGGGGAATGGTTAACGTTTTGTTTAAAAACTGGTATCAGCCGTAGCCCTATTGCCTTTTAATTGAGCTTATTTAAGAACACTTTTAACGTCTAAACAGTAACGTATCTGGATTTGTTATTTTGGAATTATCACACACTTCAAAATTTGATGAGAGCAGTATTAAGCTTGTGCAGCTAACGGATACGCATTTATTTGCGCCGAGCAATGGCAGCTTACTAAGCATCAACACTCAAGATAGCTTTCGTGCTGTAGTCGATGGCATTGTTAGTCAAGGCTTTGACTATCAAGCGATCTTAGCGACTGGTGACATTTCTCAAGATCACAGCGCAGAGTCATACCAGAAATTTGAATCAGGGATTCAACCATTAGAGAAGCCGTGTTACTGGCTACCTGGAAACCATGATTTTAAGCCTAATATGGGCAGTGTTTTACCATCACCACAAATTCAGTGTGTTGAACATGTATTGCTAGGCGAGAGCTGGCAAATGATTATGCTGGACTCTCAAGTTGTCGGTGTTCCACATGGGCGCCTGAGCGATCAACAACTTGAGTTGCTTGAGCAAAAGCTGGCGGAATTCCCTGAACGCAATACTTTGGTTTTGTTGCACCATCATCCTTTGCTGGTGGGCAGTGCATGGCTCGATCAACACAATTTGAAAGATGCTGAACAGTTCTGGGATGTGGTTCAACAGCATTCTAATGTCAAAGCGGTATTGTGTGGTCATGTTCATCAAGACATGAACCGAGAGCACCATGGTGTACAAGTTATGGCAACTCCGTCGACTTGTGTTCAGTTCAAACCGAACTCAGATGATTTCGCTGTAGATACCTTATCTCCTGGTTGGAGAGAGATTGAATTGCACCAAGACGGTACGGTGAGCACTCAAGTTCGTCGCTTGCCTAACGGACAGTTCTTACCTGATTTTGAAGCCGCTGGTTATTAGTGAAGGTTGCTAATGATGTCTGAATCTATCGAGCAAACAGCAAAACCATCACTGCTTCTCTATATTCATGGTTTTAACAGCTCATCTCGCTCTCACAAAGCGACGGTGATGACAGAGTATTGCGCCGAGCATCGTGCGGATATTAAGGTACTAACCCCTCAATTGCCTAGTTTCCCGCAGCAAGCTGCACTTTACCTTCAGCAGCTGGTGGAACAATATAAAGATCAGTACCAGATCGCACTGGTTGGCAGCTCGTTAGGTGGCTATCTTTCAACTTGGCTCAACAGCCACTATGGCTTTAAAGCGGTTGTAGTAAACCCTGCGGTGAAACCATATGAGTTACTTGTCGACTACTTAGGTGAGCAAGTAAACCCATACACAGATGAACGATATGTCTTAGAAACTAAGCATATCGATGAGTTGAAGGCGTTAGATGTTCCGGCTATCACAAAGCCAAGTGACTTCTGGTTACTTCAACAAACGGAAGATGAAGTTCTGGATTACCGACAAGCGGTAGAGAAGTATCAAGGTGCAACCCAAACAGTAGAAGAGGGTGGGGATCATAGCTTTGTTGATTTTGAACGCTACCCACAGCAAATCATCACCTTTCTAAACCTATAACCTGTTTTCTTCACTGAGTCGTTGTCTCTCTTTTTGCCTGTTATTTCATCTATCAATGGTGAAATATCATAGTTTGATGTCTTAGTTTTTGAACTAGCTTGACATCATTAGTCAGCTTCCAGACTATATTCCCCAATACTTCGCTCGTTCGCTCAGCTATGACGGTTCATAGTAATGATTCTGCTTTAGTGAAACTGGAGCCAGCGAACTGACGCAAACTTTTTGAGTAAACTCCGTATTATGACTGAACAATATAATGCAAAAGACCTCGAGGTACTTGAAGGTCTCGATCCTGTGCGACACCGCCCAGGTATGTATACCGAGACAGAAAGACCGAACCACCTTGCCCAAGAAGTCATTGATAACTCGGTCGATGAAGCACTAGCTGGACACGCTAAGAAAATCAAAGTTGTGCTTCATACTGACCAATCATTAGAAGTTACCGATGATGGTCGTGGTATGCCTGTCGATATCCACCCTGAAAAAGGCATCTCAGGTGTTGAGCTGATTCTAACCAAGCTCCACTCAGGTGGTAAGTTCTCGAACAACAACTACAAGTTTTCTGGTGGTTTGCACGGTGTAGGTATCTCGGTAGTAAACGCGCTATCTAAACGTGTTGAAGTTACGGTTCGCCGTGAAGGTCAAGTTCACGAGATCGCACTAGAAAACGGTAAAGCGGTTACTGAACTGACGGTTACTGGCACTTGTGGTCATCGCAACAGTGGTACATCAGTGCATTTCTGGCCTGATCCTAAATACTTCGATAGCTCTAAGTTTTCAACGCTTCGCCTGATCAACAATCTACGCGCGAAAGCGGTACTTTGCCCGGGGTTAGAAATTACCTTCAGCGACAAAGTGAACAACGAAGAACACAAATGGTTCTATGAAGATGGCCTAAAAGACTATCTTGCTGAAGGCGTAAAAGGTTATACCTTACTGCCTGAAGAACCTTATGTTGGCGAATTTGTTGCTGAAACGGAAATGGCGAACTGGGCGATCATCTGGCAGCCAGAAGGCGGCGACATGATCACCGAGAGTTACGTTAACTTGGTACCAACTAAACAAGGCGGTACGCACGTAAACGGTCTACGCCAAGGTCTATTAGATGCAATGCGCGAGTTCTGTGAATTCCGTAATCTATTACCTCGTGGCGTAAAGCTAACGGGTGATGACATCTTTGACCGCTGTTCATACGTGCTATCGGTGAAGATGCAAGATCCTCAGTTTGCAGGTCAAACAAAAGAGCGTTTATCTTCTCGTCAAACTGCTGCATTTGTTTCTGGTGTGGTAAAAGATGCCTTCAGCCTATGGTTGAATGAAAAGCCACAACTGGCAGAGCAGTTAGCGGAAGCTTGTATTGCCAACGCACACCGTCGTATGCGCGCGAGCAAGAAAGTAGTACGTAAGAAAGTTGCGTCTGGCCCTGCACTGCCGGGTAAGCTGACCGACTGTTCAGTTCAAGACTTGAATCGCACTGAAATCTTCTTCGTGGAAGGGGACTCGGCGGGTGGTTCTGCTAAGCAAGCTCGCGATCGTGAGTTCCAAGCGGTAATGCCACTACGCGGTAAGATCCTAAATACGTGGGAAGTGTCTGCTGACCAAGTATTAGCGTCTCAAGAAGTTCACGATATCTCAGTGGCTTTGGGTATTGATCCAGACAACGACGACTTATCAGGCCTGCGTTACGGCAAGATCTGTATCCTTGCCGATGCGGACTCGGATGGACTTCATATCGCAACACTACTATGTGCACTATTCACTCGTCACTTCAGCGCTCTTGTTGAAGCGGGTCATATCTATGTAGCAATGCCGCCACTGTATCGTATCGACTGTGGTAAAGAGGTGTTCTACGCACTGGATGACGATGAAAAAGATGGCGTACTTGAACGTCTGTCTAAGAAGAAATCCAAAATCAACGTACAACGATTCAAAGGTCTGGGTGAGATGAACCCACTTCAGCTACGTGAAACTACCATGGATCCAAATACTCGTCGCCTTGTTCAATTAACCATTGACGACAACGAAGCGACACTAGAGATGATGGACATGCTGCTAGGTAAAAAACGCGCTGATGATCGCCGTACATGGCTACAGACTAACGGTGATATGGCCGAGGTATAATGGATGTCTAACGAAATTACATTTGATGGCGTTGAACAATTGCCAATGCGCAAGTTCACCGAAGACGCCTACTTAAACTACTCAATGTACGTAATCATGGATCGTGCATTGCCTTATATCGGTGACGGCCTTAAGCCTGTACAGCGTCGTATTATCTATGCGATGTCTGAGCTTGGTCTATCTGCCGCTTCGAAATATAAAAAATCAGCACGTACCGTTGGTGACGTACTAGGTAAGTATCACCCACACGGTGACTCTGCTTGTTACGAAGCCATGGTTCTAATGGCGCAGCCGTTCTCTTACCGTTACCCGTTGGTTGATGGTCAAGGTAACTGGGGTGCTCCTGATGACCCGAAATCATTCGCAGCGATGCGTTATACCGAAGCAAAACTGTCTAAGTTTGCTGAGGTACTACTTGGTGAATTAGGCCAAGGTACGGTTGAGTGGCAACCTAACTTTGATGGCACCATGAAAGAGCCACAAATGTTGCCTGCGCGTCTTCCTCATATCCTACTTAACGGTATTACTGGTATCGCTGTAGGTATGGCGACAGATATCCCACCACATAACGTGCGTGAGATCGCTGATGCGACGATTAAGCTCATTGATAGCCCGAAAGCTGAGCTATCGGAGATCATGGAAAGCGTACAAGGCCCTGACTATCCAACAGAAGCTGAGATTATTTCTCCGAAGTCGGATATCGAAAAGATCTACAAAACGGGTCGCGGTAGCATCAAGATGCGTGCAGTTTGGCATAAAGAAGGCTCTGATATTGTTATCACGGCTCTGCCTCACCAAGTGTCGGGCGCTAAGCTACTTGAGCAAATCGCTAACCAGATGCGCGCTAAGAAGCTGCCAATGGTTGATGACCTGCGTGATGAATCGGATCACGAGAACCCAACGCGTATCGTTGTGGTGCCTCGTTCGAATCGTATCGATTGTGATCAGTTGATGAGCCACCTGTTTGCTTCAACGGATCTTGAGAAGAACTTCCGTGTTAACTTGAACATGATTGGCCTAGACAGCCGCCCTCAAGTTAAAGGTTTGGTTCAAATCCTGAAAGAGTGGATTGAGTTCCGTCGCACAACGGTTCGCCGTCGTCTACAACACCGTTTAGATAAAGTGCTAGCGCGCCTACACATCTTGGAAGGTTTGTTGGTTGCTTATCTCAACCTTGACGAAGTAATTGAGATCATCCGAACTGAGGATGACCCTAAAGCGGTTCTGATGGAGCGCTTTGGTATTACTGAAATTCAAGCTGACGCTATTCTTGATACTAAACTTCGCCACCTTGCGAAGCTGGAAGAGATGAAGATCCGCGGCGAGCAAGATGAACTAGAAAAAGAGCGTGAGAAGCTAGAGAAACTACTGGGCTCTGAGCGTCGTCTTAACACACTTATCAAGAAAGAAATCCAAGCGGATGCTGAGAAATACGGTGATGACCGT
This sequence comes from Vibrio sp. Isolate22, assembly GCF_022398115.1. NCBI lineage: Bacteria > Pseudomonadati > Pseudomonadota > Gammaproteobacteria > Vibrionales > Vibrionaceae > Vibrio > Vibrio sp. Isolate22. Next base: position 37,562 of record NZ_JAKEUW010000008.1, read on the forward strand.
CGTTCTCCATTAGTTGAACGTGCTGAAGCAAAAGCGATGACTGAGCGTGATTTGGTACCTAGTGAACCAATCACAGTTGTGCTTTCTGAAAAAGGTTGGATTCGTCATGCGAAAGGGCATGAGGTTGACGCTGAAGGCTTGAACTACAAATCAGGTGATAAATTCCTAGCGAGCGCTAAGGGTAAGAGTAATCAACAAGCGGTGTTCCTTGGCAGTGATGGCCGAAGCTACTCCCTTGAGTCTCACTCATTACCATCTGCGCGAAGTCAAGGTGAGCCTATTACCGGTCGCTTGAATATCAGCGCGGGCACTTCTATTCGACAAGTGGTGATGGGAGAAGATGAACAGCTATGGTTAGTTGGCTCTGATGCGGGTTACGGCTTTGTTTGTAAGGGTAGCGATCTGCTGTCTAAGAACAAGAGTGGTAAAGCTCTGGTTAACCTACCGCAATCTTCAGAAGTGATGGCGCCTAGTCCGATTGCTGATTTGGAAAGTAACCAGATCCTAGCGATTACTAACCAAGGCCGTATGTTGTTGTTCCCAATTAAAGACTTACCTCAATTGAGCAAAGGTAAGGGTAACAAGATCATCAACATCCCTTCTGCGAAAGCCAAAGAGCGTGAAGAGTTTGTATCACACTTGATGGCTATTCCTGAGAATGCAACGCTGACCATCTACGCGGGTAAACGTAAGCTTGGCTTGAAACCGGCTGACCTTGAAAACTTCCGTGGTGAACGTGGTCGTCGTGGTGGTCTACTGCCAAGAGGCCTACAGCGTGTGACTCGCATTGATATCGAAGAGCCAAGTGAATCGTAAAGACACTTGATGCTATCTTCGGATAAAAGAAAACCCAGCCTGTGAGCTGGGTTTTTTGTATTTGTCTGTCAGTTGTTTTGAATCGCTTACTTGTAGTTTTTACTCTACAGGCGAGTATCTTCAGCAATCGTTACTTTAAGGGTCTTGCTTTCACCTTGGCGCAAGATGCCGACATCGATCACCGTACCTGGGCGTAAATCAGTAACGATGTCCATCACGCTTTGGCGACCATTCACCTGATTGTTGTTGATGCTGACAATAATGTCTTGAGCTTCAAAACCGGCATCCGCGGCCGGACCATTTGGATCGATACCTAACACCACAATCCCACCGATATTCTTAGTACCCAACATGCGAGAAGTGACTGAGTTAATATCTTGCCCGTCGATACCGATATAACCGCGAATCACGCGACCATCAGCAATGATCTTTTCCATGATTTTATTGGCTAGTGGGTAGGGGATAGCAAATGAAATACCGTAGGTTTCCATGTCGGTCGCTTGTTGGAAAGAAGCTGTATTGATGCCAACCAATTCACCTTGTGAGTTCACCAGTGCACCACCAGAGTTGCCTTCATTGATCGCCGCATCGGTTTGGATAAAGGCTTGATGACCGTCAGCACTGATCGAAGAGCGTCCTGTCGCCGAGATGATGCCGAAGGTGGTGGTTTGACCTAGGTTGTACGGGTTACCGATAGCCAGTACCACATCGCCAACGTTAGCTTTGTAGTTCGGGTTGAGTGGAATTACAGGGAGGTTGTCGCCGCTGACTCTGAGTATCGCGATGTCAGTACGTTTATCTGAGCCGACTAATTGTGCCGCGGCAACTCGGCCGTCTTGAAGCGCAACAACAATTTGGTCAGCTTGAGCCACAACGTGGAAGTTGGTAATGATGTAGCCTTTTTCGCTGACGATTACCCCTGAGCCTAAGCCTTGTGTGAGGAGTTTGTTGCGATCACTTTCTGCGTATTTACGGCTATAAATATTAACCACCGCTGGCGCAGCGCGGCGTACAGCTTGGTTAAATGAAATCTGAAGAGAGCCAATATTATCGACTTTGGGATTAGTCACATCTGCGACAATCGCTGGCCTTAAGCTAGGGAAGGCTAGAAGAATCAGCGCCGCTGAAACGAGTCCAAGGGAAATAGAACGAAATAGAAAGGACAGCATGTTTCCCTCTTCGACAGGTAAGGTATTAAGCCTCCACGCATGGGTGACTAGTTTGAATTACTTGTGAAGCATAGCATTTTGATTCATCTAAATAAAAGGGAGACTGAGTAAGTTTAAAGCAAACTTACAAAGTCTCCCTGTGTTTGTGTCGGCGAAATAGCTATCGAATTACGAGGTAGATGGTTCTATCGCCTCGCTGGATATTGAGTGCTAATACGCCTGGTTGTTTTTCAACAATCGCTCTAAATTCAGCGAGGTTCTTAACCGGCTGACGGTTCACTCCGATGATGATGTCATCTTTTAGAAGTTGATAAGCTTCTGCTGGTGAACCTTGAGCAACGCTTGATACTTTCACGCCTGTTGCAGGGTCATTGCTAGTGGTGTTGGTAAGCTCGGCGCCAGTTAAACCTTCGTGAAGCTTCTCGGCTTTTGTTTTGCTATTGGTTGATTCACCAAGCGTTACATCGAAGGTTTTATTCTTACCATCGCGAACGACACCTAACTCGATCTCTTTACCTGCCCCGAGCGTTGCGACTTTCGCTCTTAATTCACTGAAGGTATCGATGCGTTTACCATTAATAGAGACAATAATGTCCCCCGCTTTTAATCCAGCATCATCAGCGGCACTGTCTGGCACGACTTGGCTAACGAAGGCGCCTTTACTGGACTCGTAACCTAATGCTTCTGCAAGTTCTGAGGTGATTTCACCACCTTGAACGCCAAGCATGCCGCGTTTAACTTCACCGAAATCGATAATCTGTTCTGTCAGGTTTTTCATCATGTTGGATGGAATTGCAAAGCCGATACCGACATTACCTCCGTTGGGGCCAAGAATGGCTGTGTTGATACCAATCAGTTCACCGTTTAGGTTCACTAGCGCGCCACCTGAGTTACCGCTGTTAATAGCGGCATCAGTTTGAATGAAGTTCTCAAAGTTCTCGAGGTTAAGGCCGCTTCGGCCAAGTGCAGAAACGATACCTGATGTCACGGTTTGGCCAAGTCCAAATGGGTTACCAATCGCGACAGTGAAATCACCGACTCTCAACTTATCGGAGTCTGCGAGTTTTATCTGAGTCAGGTTCTTGGCTTTTTCTAATTTTAAGAGGGCAATATCGGACATCTGGTCACCGCCGATAAGCTCAGCATCGTATTCTCGACCGTCATAAAGTCTTACTTTGATATCGTCTGCACCATCAATTACATGGTAGTTGGTGACGATATGACCTTTCTTGGCGTCAATGATCACGCCTGAGCCTAAACCGCGAAATGGACGCTCACGAGTTTGCTCTGGGCCAAAAAAGAATTGGAATTGTTCAGGGATTTGCTGACGTTGTACCTGTTTGCCTTCAACGGCGATACTAACCACAGCGGGGGTCACTTGTTCAAGCATAGGCGCAAGGCTTGGTAATTGTTCATTACCCACACTTAATGGAAGTGCGGCGGTTGCTTGAATGGGGGTGATGATTGAACTTAAGCTTAAAGTCAGTAAAGATAAAGCAAGCAAAGGTTTTTTCATCATAAACTCCTCTCTAGTTAAGGTCTTACCCCTCTCATTACGTCTAAGACGTATGAGAAGTTTCAAATGACCTGAGTGAAAGTTATGACTCAAAAACCTTTGTAAAGTTCACCTAAGTGTTAAATGTTTATGATGCTTTTGCAGTGACTACATCAGGAGCATCAATGATTTCTTTCTTCTGCTCGGTAAATAAACCAGTCGCACCATTCGCGTAATCTTTAGGTTGCTCTTCCAGTGCTGCTTCTTTGTTTGCCGATTTTTCTTGTGGCTTTTCTGAATGAGCGGCCGCTGTCTTCACAAACGGGTTGTCTTGCTCTGGTAGGTTAGGGATCAGCTCCGAGCTGGTTTTTTCCATGTGTTGGTACAGTTTTGTGTAGTCCTTACCTAAGGTGTCCAACATCTCTGCTGATTTCGCAAAGTGATCAGCCAGCTCTTGTCGCTGCTGTTCAAGGGCAAACTTTGCGCTATCTAATTCTTTCTGTACGTTCTTTTGCTTCTTGTATTCAGGTGTCATGAGACGAGAAATAGCGACCCCTAGAATAACTCCGACTAGTAAACCGGCAATGGCATACATCCAAGGCATAACAGCTCCTTATTATTGTTTTTTAACATGTTTGTTACTGCTTAGTTACACGTGCTACGGCTCCATGGTACTATGAGAAAGCTGCAGTATAAAGAGAAATGCATGTGCGCTACTTAGCAGTTTAATGCTGCATTATTCGCCGCATAATGTCACGTCCCTTACTGTTTGAGCTTAATTTTATTCGCTGTCTGATATCGCTTTCATTGTGGAAATGTCGTCATGAATCCCGTCAAAAAATACGAACAAGATATAAAAGAGCATGGATTTCAAAGAGATCCAGCACAAGAGCAAGCCGTTAAATCTTTAGATGAACTTTTTCATCAGTTCCAAGATTATGTGAATACTCCTATTCCTCAATTGACTCGATTTCAGAAATTGCTCGGTAAAAAACCAGAGCTACCAACGCCACCTAAAGGGCTCTACTTTTGGGGCGGAGTAGGGCGCGGTAAAACTTATCTGATGGATACGTTCTACGATGCCTTGCCGACCACTAAAAAAATGCGAGTGCACTTTCATCGTTTTATGTATCGAGTGCATGACGAATTAAAGGCGCTGGGCAATGTGAGCGATCCACTGCCTTTGGTTGCCGATAAGTTGAAGCAAGAGGCTGATATTATCTGTTTCGATGAGTTTTTCGTTTCAGATATCACCGACGCAATGATCCTAGGTACCTTATTCCAAGAGTTATTCGCACGAAACGTTATCTTGGTTGCGACCTCAAATATTCCTCCTGCGGATCTGTATCGTAATGGTCTGCAACGTGCGCGTTTCTTACCTGCGATTAAGCTGATTCAAGACAACTGCCATATTCTCAATGTAGACAGCGGCATTGATTATCGTCTACGTACCCTAGAGCAGGCTGAGATATATCATTATCCACTCGATAGCCAAGCGAACATCAATCTTGAAAAGTACTACAACCAACTGGTTGGGGAAGATAAAGAGAGACTCAAGCAGATTGAAGTGAATCATCGTCAGTTAGACGTTATAGAAGCAAGCGATGGCGTGTTGCATGGGACTTTTGCTCAGCTTTGTCAGTCGGCCCGAAGTCAGAACGACTACATTGAACTGTCTCGCGTTTATCACACGGTTCTCTTGGCTGATGTCCTTCAGATGGGCGCGACTTCTGATGACGCTGCAAGACGTTTTATCGCATTAGTGGACGAGTTCTATGAGCGTAATGTAAAGCTGATTATTTCCGCCGAAGTAGAGCTAGAAAATTTATATACCCACGGCCAGCTAGAGTTTGAATTTAAACGTTGTCAGTCGCGTTTAATAGAAATGCAGAGCCATGAATATTTAGCAAAAGAGCACTTGAGTTAGATAGGATTATCTCGATTGAGAAGTATAAATAAAAAAATCGTGATTTTGTTCAAAAAGAGGTGATTTTTTCTTCGCTCTTCTCTATAATCCTGCGACCTACCGTTACTGCGGGCCTCTAACGATGAGTTAAATCACGTTATGCCAAGAGTTTTCCAACACTCGAAGGGGTGATGAATGGTGACTCTTAGACAGTGGGAATACGCGAGTATTCCTTAAGTGTAAATTTTTTAAATAGGTAATTATTAGCATGAAAACTTTCGTTGCTAAACCAGAAACTGTAAAACGCGACTGGTATGTTGTAGACGCTGAAGGTAAAACTCTTGGTCGTCTAGCAAGTGAAATCGCTTCTCGCCTTCGTGGTAAGCACAAAGCAGAATACACTCCTCACGTAGACACTGGTGATTACATCATCGTTGTTAACGCTGAGAAAGTTGCTGTAACTGGTAACAAAGCTAAGGGTAAGGTTTACTACCGTCACTCTGAGTTCCCAGGCGGTCTTAAGTCTATCACTTTCGAAAAGCTGATCGACAAGAAGCCAGAAATGGTTCTAGAACTAGCTGTTAAAGGTATGCTACCACGTGGTCCTCTAGGCCGCGCTATGTACCGTAAGCTAAAAGTATACGCTGGTGCTGAGCACAACCATGTTGCTCAACAACCACAAGTACTAGACATCTAATTGGGGATTATGAAAATGGCAGAGAATCAATACTACGGCACTGGTCGTCGCAAAAGCTCAGCAGCTCGTGTTTTCATCAAACCAGGTTCTGGTGAGATCGTAATCAACAAGCGTAGCCTTGATGTTTACTTCGGTCGTCCAACTTCTCGTATGGTTGTTAAGCAACCTCTTGAGCTAGTTGAACTAACTGAGAAACTTGACCTTTACATCACTGTTTCTGGTGGTGGTATTTCTGGTCAAGCTGGCGCAATCCGCCACGGTATCACTCGCGCTCTTATGGAGTACGATGAAACTCTACGTCCTGCTCTACGTGCAGCTGGCTACGTTACTCGTGACGCTCGTTGCGTTGAACGTAAGAAAGTTGGTCTACGTAAAGCACGTCGTAAACCTCAATTCTCTAAGCGTTAATTTTTCTTTACGAAAAAGTATACGCTTCCAGTTTTATTACTGGAATTGTGGTTCAAAGCTCGGCTATATGCCGGGCTTTTTGTTTTTCTACCCCCGCTAAACGCTTTCCCCCTCTCGTTTTATTTCCAAATTCTTATATTTTGAAAGCTTTTGTAACCCAATGTGCGCTTTGCCTCATGATTGTTACAAAAAGGTAGCTTTATCTTGTCAAAAAGTAGGGTTTTATTTATCATTTGCCGTCAATAAATAGAACTAAATACATATTTTGTTAGCCATGCTCTTTAATCGGAATAATTTCAATCCACAAGGAGCAAATGGGAGAATGTTTGGATGAGCAACGCGCCTTTAAATAACGGTCGCAGGCGTTTCTTAACCGCAACAACAGCCGTTGTTGGTGGTTTGGGAGCTGCTGCTGTAGCCGTGCCTTTTATTAAATCATGGAATCCGAGTGCCAAGGCGAAAGCTGCGGGTGCACCGGTGGAAGTGGAAGTCAGCAAGTTAGAACCGGGACAAATGGTTCGTGTCGAGTGGCAAGGTAAACCTGTATGGGTTGTACGCCGTGCTGAGTCGGTACTAGAAAACCTAAAATCTATCGGTGGTCAACTTCGTGATCCTCAATCTGAAGCTGAACAACAACCAGAATACGCACAGAACGAATTCCGTTCAATTAAGCCGGAATTCTTCGTTGCTGTTGGTTTCTGTACGCACTTAGGTTGTTCTCCGACTTACCTACCTGATTCTTTCGCAGAACAAGTACAAGGTGTTAAGTCTGGTTTCTTCTGTCCGTGTCATGGTTCGAAATTTGATATGGCTGGTCGAGTATTCCAAGGCGTACCTGCACCACTGAACCTTGTTGTGCCAAAGCATATGTATTTAAGCGACACCAAGATCCTGATCGGTATTGACGAGGGAGATGCATAATGCAAGGACTACTAGACTGGGTTGAAAAACGCATACCCGCGATGAATGCTTACAAAAAGCACTTATCTGAATACCCAATGCCTAAGAACTTTAACTTTTGGTACCTTTTCGGTTCTTTGGCAATGTTGGTATTGGTTAACCAAATCCTTACGGGTATTTGGTTAACAATGAACTACGTACCGTCTGGTGATGGTGCGTTTGCTTCAGTTGAATACATCATGCGTGACGTAGAATACGGTTGGTTATTACGTTACATGCACTCGACGGGTGCTTCTGCATTCTTCGTAGTTATCTACCTGCACATGTTCCGTGGTCTAATCTACGGTTCTTACCAAAAACCTCGTGAGCTACTTTGGATCTTCGGTATGTTGATCTTCTTGGTGCTTATGGCTGAGGCTTTCATGGGTTACCTACTACCATGGGGTCAAATGTCTTACTGGGGTGCTCAGGTAATCATTTCTCTGTTTGGTGCGATTCCTGTTATCGGTGATGACCTAACGCTTTGGATCCGTGGTGACTACATCATCTCTGGTGCAACGCTGAACCGTTTCTTCGCACTTCACGTTATCGCGCTACCAATCGTACTTCTGCTGCTTATCGTACTTCACGTACTAGCACTGCACGAAGTGGGTTCGAACAACCCAGACGGTATCGAGACTAAACTTCCTAAAGGTACAATGGGCGACGACTACAAAACTCAGTTCCCATTCCACAAGGATTACACTAAGAAATACGACATCATCGACTCTATTCCTTTCCACCCATACGGGACTGTGAAAGATATGGTAGGTGTTGCTGGTTTCCTATTCTTCTTCTGTTACGTGCTGTTCTTCAACCCAGAAATGGGTGGATACTTCCTTGAGCCGCCTAACTTTGAAGCTGCGAACCCACTGAAGACACCTGAGCACATCGCTCCTGTATGGTACTTCACACCGTTCTACGCAATCCTACGTGCGGTTCCAGATAAACTGCTAGGTGTTGTAGCGATGGGCGCATCAATTGTTGTGCTATTCCTACTACCGTGGTTTGACCGTTGTAAAGTACGTTCGTACCGTTACCGTAGCAAATTGCATTTGATTAATATCATCCAATTCACAATAAGCTTTATTGCGCTTGGTGTACTTGGTGCGCTTCCAGCAACGCCAACATACACGCTATTAGCACAAATCTTTAGCTTAGGTTACTTCATGTTCTTCGTTCTACTGTGGTTCTACAGTAAAAATGAAGCGACGAAACCATTACCAGAAAGGGTGACATTCAAATGAAAAAGTGGATTGTAATTTTATTTGCTATGTTGCCGTCTTTGGCGATGGCAGCGGGTGCAAACGTACCATTAGACAAAGCGAACAATGACTTAACGGACAAAGCTTCATTGCAAAATGGCGCTAAGATGTTCATGAACTACTGTTTCGCTTGTCACTCAACGCAGTACCAACGTTATGAGCGTGTTGCGAATGATTTAGAGATCCCTGTAGATCTAATGAAGGAAAATCTGATTTTCGACCCAGAAGCGAAAATTGGTAGCTTGATGGTTAATGCTATGCCAGCTGAGCAAGCGGCAAGTTGGTTTGGTGCTCCGCCACCAGATCTAACTTTGGTTGCTCGTGTTCGTGGTGCAGATTGGCTATACACGTACCTTCGTACTTTCTACGAAGATCCATCTCGTCCATTTGGTGTGAACAACATTGTTTTCCCAAGCGTAGGTATGCCGCACGTACTTGAAGAACTACAAGGTATCCCAACGCCAATCTACGAAACTCACATCGTAGATGGTGAAGAGGTTGAAGTGGTTGTTGGTACTGAAACTGACGGTTCTGGTGAGCTAAGTGCTGGTGAGTACGACGACGCAGTTCGTGACCTAGTAAACTTCCTTGTTTACTCAGGCGACCCTGTGAAACTTGAGCGTCACGCAATGGGTTGGTGGGTAATGGCTTTCTTAGTACTGTTCACGATCATCGTGGTTCTACTGAAGAAAGAGTATTGGCGTGATGTGCACTAATTGTGCTATAATACCGTGCTAATTCCCAAATTATGTTAATGTTCAATGGAGGCTTTAGGCCTCCATTGTTTTTATTTAAAGTGTACTGGAGGGCTCCATGGCTGTAGCTGCCAATAAACGTTCTGTAATGACTCTTTTCTCAAGTGCTTCTGATATGTATAGCCATCAGGTGCGCATCGTTCTTGCTGAAAAAGGCGTAAGTGTTGAAGTTGAGTTGGTTGATGAAAAAAATCTTCCAGCAGAGCTTGTTGAACTGAACCCGTACAAATCAGTACCAACTCTTGTTGATCGCGAGCTTGCTCTTTACGACTCTAAGATCATCATGGAATACCTAGATGAGCGTTTTCCTCATCCACCATTGATGCCTGTATACCCTGTTGCTCGTGGTAACAGCCGTCTAATGATGTACCGTATTGAGCGTAACTGGTACTCAGTTGCAGAGAAGATTGTTAAAGGCAATGCTGAAGAATCTGAAGCAGCACGTACTAAACTACGTAACGATCTACTGACTCTTGCTCCTATCTTTGCTGAGTACGAGTACTTCATGAGCGAAGAATTCAGCCTAATCGATTGCTACCTTGCTCCGCTACTATGGCGTTTACCTGAGCTTGGTATCGAGCTAATTGGCCCTGGTTCTAAAGAGCTTAAAGTTTACATGAACCGCGTATTTGAACGTGATTCATTCCTTGCTTCTCTAACAGAAGCTGAGCGCGAGATGCGACTAGTTCGCTAAGCGTTATGGATATTTCAAATATGACACCACGCCGACCATACATGCTACGTGCATTTTATGATTGGCTGGTTGATAACGAATTAACTCCGCACCTTGTTGTTGAAGCAACATTACCTGGTGTGCGAGTTCCAGAAGAGTTTGTTCAAGATGGTCAGATTATTCTGAACATCGCGTCTCGCGCGGTTGGGCAACTTGAGCTGGGTAACGAAGCAGTAACGTTTAGTGCTCGTTTTAGTGGTCGTCCTCATTCTGTGATCGTTCCACTTTATGCTGTACAAGCGATTTACGCTCGTGAGAATGGTGCTGGTACCATGTTTGAACCTGAAGAGGCTTACATGACTTCGCTTGAAGAAGGGATTGAAGAAGGTCCTTTCGAAGAGCCAGAAAAAGGCCCATCTTTGAGTGTTGCAACGGCTGAACCAGAAGCTGAAGAGCCAGACTCAGATCCTGAGCCTCCTCGCCCAGCGAAAGGTCGCCCAAGCCTTCGTGTTATCAAATAACGTTAGTTATAAATAACGATTCAATAAAAAAGCAGCGACTCACCGCTGCTTTTTTCTTTTCTGTTTCCTGCTGAACTCTGTACAGTTTCAGCTTAATCGCTAGTTAACGGCTGTCTCGTCTTCACCATATTCAAATGCTCGGATTACCTGCTTCACACCTGAAATGTTGCGTGCTACTTCGGTCGCGATATCTGCATGTTCACGAGATACTAAGCCCAGTAAGAATACTTCTGAATCTTCAGTGATCACTTTCACTTTGATGCCGTTAAGCTCAGAGTTAGCCAGCAGAGCTGATTTCACTTTAGTGGTAATCCAGCTGTCTTTGCTGATAGCGCTAACTGATAGAGGTTCTTTCACGCGAATCTGGTTGTGAATCGTTTCAACACCAGGTACATCTTTCGCTTGGCTTTCAAAAGAGCGGCGTTCAGCATCTGTTGTAGCTTGACCCATTAACACCACAGAGCCGCGGTAAGAGCTGGCAGTAACACGAACGCTACCACGGTATGGCTGTTTATTGGTGATTGCTGCGACTTCAAATTCGATATTGTTGTCGTTCCAAATCTCTTTGGTGGTACGAGTGTCAGTGACAATGTTTGCTGTGGTTGCTGCACCAGCAATGAAAATGCCAGCACAACCAGATAAAGATAGTGTAAGTAGCGAAACACTAATCAGCTTGAATAGCGTCTTAGAGGTAAATAATTTCATTGTGATGCTCCGTATATCACTCTTCGTGAGCAGGGAAGAGTACTTGATCGATAAGGTCACATAGGCAGTGCAGTGTCACCATGTGCACTTCATGAATACGTGCAGTACGGTGTGATGGGATGCGAATCTCAACATCGTGCTCACCAAGCAAACCTGCCATTTCACCACCGTCTTTACCGGTAAAAGCGATGATCGTCATGTCACGAGTTACCGCTGCTTCCATCGCTTTGATGATGTTTTTGCTGTTACCGCTAGTAGAGATAGCCAGTAAAATATCACCCGTTTGACCAAACGCACGTACCTGCTTAGAGAAGATCTCTTCGTAGTGGTAGTCGTTTGCAACCGCAGTAAGCGTGGTGTTATCAGCGGTAAGAGCCATTGCTGGTAGGCTAGGGCGCTCGGTTTCAAAACGGTTAAGTAGGCACGATACAAATTGCTGAGCGTTTGATGCAGAACCACCATTACCACAACATAGGATTTTGTTTCCGTTGAGTAAGGTCGCAACCATAGCTTGAGCTGCGTGCGTGATTGCGTCTGGTAGTGCTTCTGCAGCCGCAATTTGGATTTGAATACTTTCTGTAAAACTTTCTTTAATGCTGTCTAGCATGTTTATCCTTGGGTAATCGCGTTTTGAATCCAGTTGATATGATCATCTGGCCCTTCAATGGCAATGATATCAAACCTGAAATCTGTGGAGTGTACCGACAAGCCTTGCTGCATCAGCCACACTTGGGCTGTTTTGAGTAGCCGTTGTGACTTCTTCGCTGTCACCATCTCAGCGGCATGTCCGTAGCGAGTTTGCTTACGGTATTTTACCTCAACAAACACAATCGTATTGTTATGGCGCATTATAAGATCAATCTCGCCACATTTTGCTATGAAGTTTTGTTGAATTAACGATAAACCGTGGCGGGTCAGATAGGCCTTTGCCACGGCCTCGTATTGATCACCCACTTGTTTATGGGTGACCGTTGCTTTGGATAAGAACGTTCGGCTAAAAAGCCCCATGCTCTGCCCAGCTGATTTCACGTTGTACTACACAGTTGTTGTCGATGGTTAACACGCCAGTTTCACCCGGAATGCTGTAACCTTGCACGGCTTTCATCTGTGGTAGCGCATCCATTAGGTAGTATGCATCCATACCCAACGCTTGCAGACGTTTCTGGCCGTTTGAATGTGCAGGCCATAGTTCGTTAAGCTCTTTGTTCAGCTCACCTTTGTTTTCAACCAGCAGTGGGATATCGCTGTAGAATACACCTGTTAGGTCTTCATACTGCTTATCACCGCTATTACTGCGTGAGTTAGAGAATAGAGCAGGTTGGCTCGCGTCTGGGTTGATCGCAACTTCAATGAAAGGCTTGATCAGCGTTAGCTCTGAGTTCTTAGCCACGATGTAGACAGAATCGATATCACGACGACTGCGTGGTTCGGTCTCTAGGTCTAGATCAAGTAGGTTATCCATTTGCGCGATACGCTGTTGGCTCTCTTGTAGACCGAAGACTTGATTCACGTTACGTTGAAGTTGGCGCTTATCAGAGAAGAAGCTAATTGCCACATCGTTGTTGCTGTATTTCTTCCACTCTTCCTTAAACGCTTGCTCAACACGATCACCAAGGCGTCCCTTCGGAGCCAGAATCAGTGGGTATTTGTAGCCTTGAGCAAATAGGTGTTTCGCTGCTTGAGCAACCTCTTGCTCAGGTGATAGAGCGAGGTAACAAATATTGGTGTCAGGTTCTAGCTGAGTTGGAATATTCAAAGCTAAAGCCGGGATTGAATTCTCGTGGTTTTTCTGTGCTTGCTGAAGCTTAGTGATGTTGCTCTTAATCAGAGGACCAACGATGAAATCAACATTGTTCTCTTCTAGCGTCGCTTTAATCTCAGCGGCACTTTGAACATTGGTATCCATAACCGTTAGCGTTGCATCTTCTTCACGCTCTTTGTCATTCATCATCGCAAAGATGAAACCATCACGTACCAGTTGTGCTTGCTTGCCATATTTACCCGTTAGCGGCAGCAGCAGTGCAGTACTTGTTGGTTTGCTGATCTCTAACGCTAGGATGTCAGTGATTGCTTGCGGTGTGTAAGTCGCCGCTGGGTGCTGAGGGTTTTCGGCTAACCAATCAGACAAGGTCTCTTGTAGGTTTGGAAGGTTCGAGTTAAGCGTCTTCATATAAATAGCGAGCTGTAACCAACCGGCTAAAACGTCTTCCGTCGGCGACGTTTTTAGCTCTAGAATCTCATATTGAGAGTAGCTATTTAGATTTTGCCAGATTCGACCAGCGGTTTGCTGTTGGATCTCGTCGTTATCTTCTGCGTACTCAGAATAAAGAACAAGTTCACGGCTCGCCTCGAAATACTCGCTTCGCATCTCTGAAATATTCGCGCGCAGCTCGTGGTAATCTTTCCACTGCTCGTTTGGCAGTTTCCACCAAGGCTGGAAGTTTAGTTGGCTGTACGCTTGATCCGGCTGTGAGTTATTCACCAACAGTTGAGCTCGAGCGAGTTGCCATTCTGCTTGCTGAACTTCAGTGAGCTCTTGTTTTGCTAAGCGTTTGATAAGCAGAGTCGCTTGGTCGGTTTTGCCAGCTTGCACAGAAGCTTTAAGCGCCATGATTAACCAGTCGTTTTGTAGGCTTCCTTTACTACTATCCGCTTGCATCATGTAACTTTCAGTGGATTGCACTGGATCTAGTGTAATATCTACGCTTGTTGGTGCTTGCGGACCTGAAGAACAAGCCGCCAATGTAATTGCCAATGCAATTGGAGTTAGTAAGCGTGGTACACTGAGTCTCTTATGGTTCATCGTTGCCATGAGTTCTTTAAATTCCGTATAAATTTGTATCTATATTAATCGTTGAAGTGATGGTAAACAAATGACAGATAACAAAACCTTGCTCACAGAGAGCCCAACTCTCTACATTGTGCCTACCCCAATCGGAAATTTGGGAGATATCACTCAAAGAGCAATTGAAATTTTATCAAGTGTCGATGTTATTGCAGCCGAAGACACACGCCACACGGGTAAGCTGCTTGCTCACTTCAATATATCAACCAGAACGTTCGCTTTACATGATCATAATGAACAAACTAAAGCTCAAGTTCTAGTCGAAAAGTTATTAGAAGGTCAGTCTATCGCATTAGTCTCTGATGCGGGTACACCTTTAATCAGTGACCCAGGTTACCATCTTGTATCACAATGTCGTCAAGCGGGTGTGAGAGTTGTGCCACTTCCTGGTGCTTGTGCGGTGATTACCGCGTTAAGTGCGTCAGGTTTACCATCGGATCGTTTTAGCTTTGAAGGCTTCTTACCGCCTAAGAGTAAAGGTCGTAAAGATAAGTTCCTAGAGATCGCAAAAGCAGAGCGCACGTGCATCTTCTACGAATCACCGCACCGTATTTCTGACTCTCTTCAAGATATGCTTGAGATTTTAGGTCCTGACCGTGAAGTTGTGTTGGCGCGTGAGTTAACTAAGACTTTCGAAACTATTCAAGGCCTGCCTCTTGGTGAGCTGATTGATTGGATTGAAGAGGACGCAAACCGTAAGCGCGGCGAGATGGTTCTTTTGATTCATGGCCACCGTGAAGAAGTGAGCACAGAACTACCAGATGAAGCGACTCGCACGCTGGGAATTCTGACCAAAGAACTGCCTCTTAAAAAAGCGGCGGCAATGACAGCAGAAATCTACAACCTGAAAAAGAACGCGCTGTACAAATGGGGCCTAGAGCACCTGGATGGCTAATGTTTCTTTAAGCAGTTAACACAAATATAGATAAAAGAGCCCGTAATGAGCCTCTTTTATCTGTATCTCTCATCACAGCACTCTAATCCGCTCTTAGCTCTTTTTTCATCTCGAATCTCGCCACCCGTATCCGCTCTTTAGGTCAATTCCCCATCAGTTAATCATTGGTTTGCACCATATTTGTGATCTCGCTAGACACTGCACACTAATCTCTATACAATCCGCCCTCGGAGTTGAACGGGTAATCGCTGCTTTGCCGATGTCCTTCGGGAGACTGACGTTGAGGTCCTTCGGGAAACTGACGTTGAAGTCCTTCGGGAGACTGGCAGAGGGGAGGAACGTCCGGGCTCCATAGAGCAGGGTGCCAGATAACGTCTGGGGGGCGTGAGCCCACGACAAGTGCAGCAGAGAGAAGACCGCCGATGGCCTCATTTCTTCTGAAGGGGCACAGGTAAGGCTGAAAGGGTGCGGTAAGAGCGCACCGTGCGACTGGTAACAGTTCGTAGCAAGGTAAACTCCACCCGGAGCAAGATCAAATAGGCCCTCACATTGCGTTGCTCGCGTATGGGGGCGGGTAGATTGCTTGAGCCTGTGAGCGATTGCAGGCCTAGACGAATGGTTACCGCCGCGCAAGCGGAACAGAACCCGGCGTATGTGTCAACTCCACCCATTTTAAGAACCCATCATTACTTAACGGTAGTGATGGGTTTTTTGCTTTATATTGACGTAAATTATTTAGATTTCCTTAAAATCCGTCATCTTGGTATGAGCTTGGGTCAAAAATTCCCAAAGCCTGTACACAATATGGTGGAGATACAGCGTGAAATCAGTACACTAAAACGTTAACAGAACAAATTATTGCCGAACTAATGGCTCAATCCACTCACTGAGAAGACTATGACAGAAGCATTCAAACATATTTCAGTATTGCTTAACGAATCTATTGACGGACTTGCGATCAAACCTGACGGTACCTACATCGATGGTACTTTTGGCCGTGGTGGTCACAGCCGTACAATCCTGTCTAAACTGGGCGAGAATGGACGACTATTTAGTATCGACCGCGATCCACAAGCGATTGCAGAAGCACAAAAAATTGATGACCCTCGCTTTACTATCATCCACGGTCCATTCTCAGGCATGGCTGAATACGCTGAGCGTTATGATTTAGTAGGTAAAGTTGACGGTGTTCTGCTGGATTTAGGCGTTTCTTCTCCGCAACTTGATGACGCTGAACGTGGCTTCAGTTTCATGAAAGATGGCCCACTAGATATGCGTATGGACCCAACTTCGGGTATCCCTGTATTTCAGTGGCTACTAGAAGCGGATCTTGATGATATCACTTGGGTGATTCGTGAGTTTGGTGAAGATAAGCACGCCCGTCGTATCGCAAAAGGCATCATTGCTTATCAAGAAAATGAAGAGAATGAGCCGTTAACTCGTACTGGTCAGTTGGCTAAGCTTATCTCTGATGTTGCACCAAAAAGCTTCAAAGAGAAAAAGCACCCAGCAACACGAGCTTTCCAAGCATTCCGTATCTACATTAACAGTGAACTGGAAGAGATCGACACGGCACTAAAAGGAGCAGCAAGTATTCTTGCTCCAGAAGGTCGCCTGTCTGTTATTAGCTTCCACTCACTTGAAGACCGTATGGTGAAGCGCTTTATTCGTAAAGAGAGCCAAGGCCCACAAGTGCCTCACGGCCTCCCTTTAACGGAAGAGCAGATCAAAGCACTAGGCAGTGCTGTTCTTAAGCCGGTAGGTAAAGCGATCAAACCATCGAAAGGCGAAGTGGATGAGAACACTCGTTCACGTAGCTCAGTATTACGAATCGCAGAAAAGCTATAGTCAATGAAGACCTCCAAGCCGAACTTAGCCAAGATAATATTTTTTGATTTGATCTCCGTGGGTAAAGTCCCATTGGTGTTGCTTATCTGTATCTTCGCGAGCGCGATGGGGGTCGTTCTCACGACACACATGTCACGTCAGGCAATCACGCAAAAAGACATGGCATTGAGTGAGCGTGAACAGCTTGATAATGAATGGCGAAATTTAATGCTTGAAGAGACGGCTTTGGCTGAACACAGTCGCGTTCAAGCATCGGCAAAACGAGAGTTAGACATGAAACGTCCAGACTCCGACAAAGAAGTTGTGATCACACTGAAATGACCGGAAAAAAGGAAAAAGCACCCGCGAAAGCCGTTAAGAAACCAACGAAAGAGCGAGTGAAGAGCGAAAAGGACTCGGATCCAATTCTGATTAAATGGCGTTTCAACGTCGTTATTGCCTTTGTGTTGGTTGCCTTTTCTGTATTAGTCGGTCGTGTGGCTTACATCCAAGTAATTGAACCAGATAACTTAATTCGTCAGGGTGACCTTCGTTCTGTACGTGTTAAGGCAATTCCTTCTGCCCGCGGTATTATTTCCGACCGCAATGGCGAACCACTTGCTGTTAGTGTGCCTGTTGAAGCGGTATGGGCTGACCCGAAAACCATTTTCGATAAAAATGGCATGGCCCAAATTGATCGTTGGTATGCGCTAGCTGATGTACTCGGCTTAGATCGACAATCGATGATCAACAAGATCTCCAGCGACAAGTCTCGTCGTTTTATCTACCTACAAAGACAAGTTAGCCCCGCGATGGCTAAATACATCCGCGACTTAAAGTTGGTGGGTATTGGTCTTAAAGCAGAATCACGTCGTTATTATCCTGCTGGTGAAGTCAGCGCGCATCTTATTGGTGTGACCGGAATTGACGGACACGGCCTAGAAGGTGTCGAGCGCAGTTACGATAAGTGGCTAACGGGTGAAGCAGGTAAACGTACAATCCGTAAAGACCGTTACGGGCGAGTGGTTGAAAACATTGCACTAGAAGAGCGTGAAGAAGGTAAACCACTCGAATTAACCATCGATCAGCGCTTACAAGCCATCGCCTATCGAGCGATTAAACAGGCGGTAGCCGATCACAAGGCGACATCTGGCTCTGCAATTTTATTAGACGTAAAAACGGGTGCGGTTTTGGCCATGGTCAACGCGCCGTCTTACAACCCAAACAATCGTGCTGATTTACAAAGCTTTAAGATGCGTAACCGCGTAATCACTGATGCTTTTGAACCAGGTTCGACGGTTAAGCCTTTTGTCGTTCTAGCCGCTCTCGAAAATGGCACGGCAGATGCTGATACTGTGATTGATACGGGCAACGGCATCATGCAAATCGGTGGTAGCCGTGTACGTGATACTTCCAAAGTTGGTAAGGCAGACTTGGCGTTAATCCTTAAGAAGTCGAGTAACATCGGTGTGGCGAAATTAGCCCTGGATATGCCGCTTGAAGCGCTACTGGGTATGTACAGTTCAGTAGGCCTTGGTGAGATGTCTGGGCTGAACTTAGTCGGTGAAACTGCCGGTATTTTCCCGAACCGTCGACGTTGGTCTAAGTTTGAAATTGCGACCTTATCCTTTGGTTATGGCCTAGCGATTACTCCACTTCAACTGGCTCATGCCTATGCGACGTTAGCGAATCACGGTGTTTACGAACCTATCCATATCGTTAAAAGCAACGACCAAGATTTCTCAAAACAGATCATCAAGCGCGAAAATGCTGAGTTGGTTTTGAACATGCTAGAAGGCGTAACCCAAAAGGGCGGTACAGCGACAAGAGCTGCCGTGCCGGGTTACCGAGTAGCAGCAAAAACAGGTACATCTAGAAAAGCTATTTCCGGTGGTTATGGAGACGAGTACTTCGCCTATACCGCTGGTGTTGCTCCGGTGAGTGATCCAAGAGTCTCTTTGGTTGTGATGATCAATGAACCTCAAGGTGACCTCTACTATGGTGGCTCGGTTGCAGCCCCTGTTTTTTCTGAAATCATGAAGGGCGCACTGCAAATTCTGAATGTCCCTGCTGATGAAAACAAGTTTCAAGAATAGAGCTAATCAGGATTCAATATGAGTAATAGCCTCACGCTGTCATCTTTACTTTCTCCTTGGGGAGATTTTAGTGCTCCCGAGTTAGCGTCGATTGAGGTTGAGCAATTGGAGCTCGACAGTCGTGCCATCAAGGACGGTGATATCTTTGTTGCCATTGTAGGGCACGCCGTCGATGGTCGTCGTTTTATCGACAAAGCCATTGTTCAAGGTGCAAAGGCAGTCATTGCACAAGCAAGTGATGACAAAGCGCACGGCTTGGCTGAATGGTTAAATGCAGTGCCTGTGGTTTATGTATCAGAGCTAAATTCAATTCTCTCTGAACTTGCAGGTCGAGTTTACTCTTCTCAAGCAACCAAGCTTATTGGCGTGACTGGCACCAATGGCAAAACCACCATCACTCAATTGATTGCTCAGTGGCTAGACCTAGTGGGTCAACGTTCTGCGGTAATGGGCACCACGGGTAACGGTTTTCTAGATAACCTCAAAACGGCGGCTAATACGACCGGTAGTGCGATTGAAATACAGCGTACACTGAGTGAGTTAGCTGAAGACAACGCCGCTTATACCGCGATGGAAATCTCTTCTCATGGTTTGGTTCAAGGCCGAGTCAAGGCGTTGGACTTTGAGGTTGGTGTATTTACCAACCTGAGCCGTGACCACTTGGATTACCACGGTACGATGGAAGAGTACGCACTGGCTAAGAAGAGCTTGTTTACTCAGCATAAGTGTAAGCACGCTGTGATTAATGTGGACGATGAAGTCGGTAAAGCTTGGATGGCAGATCTGTCTAATGCGGTAGCCGTGTCATTGCTTCCGCTATCGGGCTACCAGCAGTCAGTATGGGCTTCGGATGTTGCTTATGCTGAGACGGGTATCAAACTCGCTTTTGATGGTAGCTGGGGGCAGGGGCAACTGTCTGTTCCTTTAATTGGCCAGTTCAACGCATCAAATGTATTGGTTGCTTTCGCGACATTACTTTCACTAGGCATCGACAAGCAAACTTTGATCGACACAGCACCTCAATTGCAACCGGTTATTGGTCGCATGGAATTGTTCCAAGTACCAAACAAAGCAAAAGTAGTGGTCGATTACGCGCATACACCAGACGCACTAGAGAAAGCATTAGCAGCACTGCGAGTTCACTGCTCTGGAAAACTATGGGCAATCTTTGGCTGCGGTGGTGATCGAGATACTGGCAAGCGTCCAATGATGGCGGTGACCGCAGAGCAGTTCGCCGACAACATTATTATTTCAGATGACAACCCTCGCAGCGAAGATCCTGCATTGATTGTTAAAGACATGCTGGCCGGCTTAAGTGAGCCTGAAGCCGCCTTTGTTGAACACGATCGCTATCAGGCGGTTAAGTTTGCTTTAGAGCAGGCGGGTAATAACGACATTATTCTTCTGGCAGGTAAAGGCCATGAGGATTACCAAGTACTGAAAGACAAAACGATCCACTATTCGGATCGAGAGTCTGCGCTACAACTTTTAGGTATTTCATAATGATTGATGTATCACTCGAGCAGATCTGCTCAGCGGTGAACGGTCAGCTGATAGAGGCTGGCAAATCGAGCAATAGTTTGATCAATGCGGTGTCTACCGACACTCGCACCGTTGAAGAAGGTGCGTTGTTTGTTGCTCTCGTTGGTGAACGTTTTGATGCGCATGATTTTTGCGGCCAGGCTGTTGAGGCCAATGCGAGTGCGTTATTAGTCCAACGAAAACTTGACCTAAATATTACTCAAGTTGTTGTTGAAGACACTAAACTTGCTTTAGGTCAGCTAAGTGCTTGGATTCACGAGCAATGTAATGTTCCAACTATGGCGATTACAGGCAGCTGCGGCAAGACAACTGCAAAAGAAATGGTTGCGAGCATTTTGCAGCAACGTGGCAAGGTGCTGTTTACAGCGGGTAACTTTAATAATGATATTGGGGTTCCGTTAACTCTGCTACGCAGTGAGCCAAGTGATGATTACGCGGTGATCGAATTAGGCGCCAATCACATCGGGGAAATTGCTTATACCACTCAGCTTGTTAAACCACAGGTTGCTTTGGTGAACAATGTCGCGGCGGCACACCTCGAAGGTTTTGGTTCTATTGATGGTGTGAAGCAAGCGAAAGGCGAAATCTTTCAGGGGCTTGCTGCTGCTGATACTGCTATTGTTAACCTAGAGAGCAATGGTGGTGACTTCTGGAAAGATGTGCTTGCAGATAAAAGCGTACTGACCTTTTCCGAAAGTGATGACACGGCAGATTACTTTGCGACGAATATTCGCATTAATGAGCAGGGTGAAGCTTGTTTTGATATGCAGACTCCGCAAGGTGCCATTGATGTCGAACTTGGCATTATCGGTCAGCACAATGTGGCAAACGCATTAGCGGCAGCTGCACTGAGCATTCAATTCGGTGCCACGCTTGCAGAAATTAAAAGCGGTTTAGCGAATCTTATCTCTGTGAAAGGCCGAGTTGAGGTTCAACAATTAAGTCAGAATATCAAGCTGATAGATGACAGTTATAACGCCAGCGTACCGGCAATGAAGGCTGCAGCTAAATTGCTGTCGAGCTTCAAAGGTCAGCGTTGGTTGATTCTAGGCAATATGGCTGAATTAGGCGATGAAAGCCTTGCACTTCACCGTCAAGTCGGTGAATATGCTGCCCCATTCGCTTTTGAGCATGTACTCACTTACGGTGATGATACCAAGGTGATTAGTGAAGTGTGTAACGGCACTCACTTTGCAACGCATGAAGCTATGATCGCGCACATAGAGCAGCACTTGAGCTTGCCAGAAAACGTGCCACATACCTTGTTGGTAAAAGGCGCCAATAGTGCAGGAATGAGTAAAATAGCCGCTGCTTTAAAGGAGAACTTTTCATGATAATTTGGCTTGCAGAGCTACTACAGCCACACTTTTCTTTTTTCCGTTTGTTCGAATACTTATCGTTTCGTGCAATCGCGAGCATTTTGACGGCTTTATGCCTGTCGCTGTGGATGGGACCTCGCTTAATTGAGCGTCTGCAAATGCTGCAAATTGGCCAAGTTGTTCGTAACGACGGCCCTGAGTCTCACTTCAGCAAACGTGGTACACCAACCATGGGTGGTGTGATGATCCTTGCTGCGATCATTATTACAGTATTGCTTTGGGCTGATTTATCAAACCCTTACGTTTGGGCCGTGCTTGTCGTGCTAGGCGGTTACGGTGCAGTTGGTTTTGTTGATGATTATCGTAAGGTTGTTCGTAAGAACACTGATGGTCTGATTGCTCGTTGGAAGTACTTCTGGCAGTCGGCGATTGCTTTAGTAGTGGCATTTGCTCTGTATGCTCATGGGCAAGACACTGCAGCAACACAATTAGTGGTGCCTTTCTTTAAAGATGTGATGCCACAACTTGGTTTACTGTACATTGTTCTAACTTACTTTGTTATTGTGGGTACCAGTAACGCAGTAAATCTAACTGATGGCCTAGATGGCTTGGCGATTATGCCAACGGTTATGGTTGCAGCGGGTTTTGCTGTTATCGCTTGGGCGACAGGTAACGTTAACTTCGCAGCATACCTACACATTCCATACATCCCATATACCTCTGAACTGGTTGTGGTATGTACTGCTATCGTTGGTGCTGGCCTTGGTTTTCTATGGTTCAACACATACCCAGCACAAGTATTCATGGGCGATGTTGGCTCTCTAGCACTGGGTGGTGCGTTAGGTGTGATTGCGGTACTTGTTCGTCAAGAGTTGGTATTAGTGATCATGGGTGGTGTGTTTGTAATGGAGACCTTGTCAGTAATCCTGCAAGTTGGCTCTTACAAATTACGTGGCCAACGTATTTTCCGTATGGCACCGATTCACCACCACTATGAACTGAAAGGTTGGCCGGAACCACGTGTTATCGTGCGCTTTTGGATCATCTCAATGGTGTTGGTACTGATTGGTTTAGCGACACTGAAAGTTCGTTAATCCTATGTGAGCCTCTGTTATAGGGGCTCTTTAAAACTATTAAGAGCATCTTGTTTAAATGGAACGTTGGCAAAATATTCAAAATATAGTGGTTGTGGGGCTCGGTATTACCGGGCTCTCTGTCGTTAAACATCTCGTAAAATATCAGCCTCATACGCATGTGAAGGTCATCGATACGCGAGAGCTGCCACCAGGAAAGGAATCTTTACCTGAATCGGTAGAGCTGCATTCTGGAAGTTGGAATAGCCAATGGCTAACTGAAGCTGACTTGGTAGTTGCTAACCCAGGCATTGCTTTAGCGACGCCGGAAATTCAAGATGTGCTTCAAGCAGGAACGCCTGTCGTTGGTGACATTGAGCTGTTTGGCTGGGCCGTCGATAAACCTGTTGTGGCGATCACTGGTTCAAACGGTAAGAGTACCGTGACGGATTTGACTGGTGTGCTTGCTAAAGCTGCTGGGCTTAATGTTGGTGTTGGCGGCAATATTGGTATTCCTGCCCTAGACCTCCTAGAACTTGATGCCGATTTATATGTTCTTGAACTTTCAAGTTTTCAGCTAGAGACGACATCGAATTTAAACCTTGCCGCTGCTGCATTCTTAAACCTGTCTGAAGATCATATGGATCGCTATCAAGGCATGGCTGATTATCGTGAGGCCAAGTTAAGAATCTTTAATAACGCGCAGTGTGCGATTGTAAATCGTGAAGACAAAGAGACTTATCCTGACCAAACAATGTCATTGGTAACTTTTGGCCTAGATAACCAAGAGTTTGGTGTATCAACGATTGATGGTAGTGAGTGGCTGGTCGATAACGGTAAACCTGTCCTTACTACTCAAGATTTAACATTGGTTGGACGTCACAATGTGGCAAATGCGTTAGTCTCACTTGCACTATTGAAGCAAGTTGGTATCGACTACAACACAAGTCTTGAGGCTTTGAAGGCCTATAACGGTTTGACGCATCGTTGCCATGTGGTGGCTGACAAGCGCGA
This sequence comes from Vibrio sp. Isolate22, assembly GCF_022398115.1. Lineage (NCBI taxonomy): Bacteria > Pseudomonadati > Pseudomonadota > Gammaproteobacteria > Vibrionales > Vibrionaceae > Vibrio > Vibrio sp. Isolate22. The sequence continues at coordinate 61,522 of NZ_JAKEUW010000008.1, forward strand.
AATTAAATGGGTTAATGACTCCAAAGCAACCAATGTAGCCAGCACATTGGCGGCTCTGTCTGGTTTGGAGTATCAAGGTACGTTATATCTTCTGGTTGGTGGAGTGGGTAAAGGTGCTGATTTTAGCGAGCTGGAACCAGTATTAGCGCAACTTGAACGTGTTCAATTGTGTTGTTTCGGTGAAGATGCAGATCAATTCATGCCACTATACCCATCGGCACAAAAGTTCGATACCATGCAGCAGATAATCGAATCCATCTCACCACAACTGGTGGCTGGAGATATGGTGATGCTGTCTCCGGCGTGCGCTAGCTTCGATCAATTTAATAATTTCATGGCAAGAGGTGATGCGTTCACTGAGCTTGCTCATGAGTATGCTTAACGTGTTGAAGGACTAACATTCAGTGCAAAGAGTCAAAGAGATTAATCAATCCATCTGGCAGTGGCTAAACCGTGCTACTCCTGAGGCGCTTTACGATCGTCAATTGGTATGGATTGCTCTTGGGCTAATGCTGACAGGTTTGGTGATGGTAACGTCTGCTTCGTTCCCAATCAGTGCTCGTTTAACCGATCAGCCGTTTCACTTTATGTTCCGTCACGCGATCTTCCTGTTGCTCGCATTGGGTGTATCCAGTGTGATATTGCAAATCCCGATGAAGCGCTGGTTTCAATACAGCATGTACCTGTTGGGTTTATCCTTCTTCTTGTTGGTCGTGGTACTAGCCGTCGGTAAGTCAGTTAACGGTGCATCTCGCTGGATACCTCTTGGGCTATTTAACTTACAGCCTGCCGAGGTCGCTAAGCTTTCCTTGTTTATCTTCATGGCGGGCTACTTGGTTCGTAAACAAGACGAAGTGAGAAAAACCTTTTTTGGTGGTTTTGCAAAACCCATCATGGTGTTTGGTGCTTTTGCTGTCTTGCTACTTGGTCAACCCGACTTAGGTACTGTAGTTGTAATGTTGGTGACCCTGTTTGGCATGCTGTTCATTGCTGGTGCCAAGTTGTCACAGTTTATTGCCTTGATGGTCGCTGGTATTGCCGCCGTCGTTGGTTTGATCGTAATTGAACCTTACCGTGTTCGACGTGTGACTTCATTCTGGGAACCATGGAATGATCCATTTGGTAGCGGCTACCAATTAACTCAATCGTTGATGGCATTCGGCCGTGGTGATTGGATGGGGCAAGGGCTTGGTAACTCGATTCAAAAACTCGAATACCTACCAGAAGCGCATACCGACTTTGTATTTGCGGTCTTGGCTGAAGAGCTTGGCTTTGTCGGTGTTACCTTAGTATTAATGTTGATCTTCAGCTTGGTGTTAAAAGCCATTCTGATTGGCAAAAAAGCCTTTGAACACGATCAAGTATTCAGTGGTTATCTGGCTTTTGGTATTGGTATTTGGTTTGCGTTTCAGACGCTTGTTAACGTAGGTGCTGCATCTGGCATCGTTCCGACCAAAGGTCTAACCCTACCGCTAATCAGTTATGGTGGCTCGAGTTTAATTGTTATGTCTGTGGCGGTATCAATGCTGCTGCGCATTGATCACGAATGCCGAATGCAACAAAAACAACAAGCTGATAATCAAAACGAATTAGTAGAATAAGAATCTAACGCGATGAAACAAAACAAAAAACTTTTAGTGATGGCTGGTGGTACTGGCGGTCACGTTTTCCCGGGGTTAGCAGTAGCTAAAAAGCTTCAGCAACAAGGTTGGGAAATTCGCTGGTTAGGCACAGCAGACAGAATGGAAGCGGATTTAGTGCCAAAGCATGGCATTGAGATCGACTTCATCAAAGTGAAAGGCCTGCGTGGTCAAGGCATTAGCAAGCTAATTAAAGCCCCATTCCAAATTATTAATGCCATACTTCAAGCAAAGCAGCATATCAAAGCGTGGCAGCCTGACGTGGTACTTGGCATGGGTGGCTATGTAAGTGGCCCGGGTGGTATTGCGGCATGGTTATCAGGCATTCCAGTGGTTTTGCATGAACAAAATGCAGTGGCGGGTTTAACCAACCAGTGGCTATCTAAGATTGCGAAAAAGGTTTTCCAAGCCTTCCCTGGTGCATTTCCTACTGCAGAGGTAGTGGGGAACCCAGTTCGTGAGGATGTGGTTGCTTTACCGGAGCCAGAGCAGCGCATGTCTGAGCGTGATGGCGATATCCGCATTTTAGTGATGGGGGGGAGCCAAGGGGCTAAAATCCTCAACGATACTTTACCTGTTGCGATGGCACAGCTTGGAGAAGGCTTCACTGTGATGCACCAAGCGGGTAAGAACAATCAACAGCAAGTGATTGAACAATATAAATCACATTCTGTAGATAATGTTCAAGTAACTGAATTTATTGATGATGTGGCGCAAGCTTATGAGTGGGCAGATCTACTAGTGTGTCGCTCCGGTGCGTTAACGGTATCAGAAGTGTCTGCAGCCGGTGTTGGTTCTATTTTTGTTCCGTTCATGCATAAAGACAGACAGCAAGCACTGAATGCCGACCATTTAGTTGAATGTGGTGCGGCGTTAATGATTGAACAGCCACAATTGACGGCTGAAAAGTTAGCGAACACCATCGCTGAGCTTGATAGAAATGAATTAAAAATGATGGCAACAAAAGCACGTAAAGCTGCCAAGCTTGATGCTGACGTTACCGTCGCTGAAGCGATTAAAGCTTTAGCAAAATAATGAGACTGAATTGATGACGATTGAACATACCCAAGACTTAGCGCAAATCCGTGCAATGGTGCCAGAGATGCGCCGTGTTAAATCTATCCACTTCATTGGTATTGGTGGTGCTGGAATGAGCGGGATTGCTGAAGTCTTGCTAAATGAAGGCTACCAGATCACTGGTTCTGATATTGCTCAAAACCCAGTGACAGAGCGTTTAGTTAGCAAGGGTGCGACCGTTTATATTGGTCACCAAGCAAGTAACGTTGCTGATGCAAGTGTGGTGGTGGTATCAACCGCTATCAACGAAGAGAACCCAGAGATTATTGCCGCTCGTGAAGCGCGCACGCCTATCGTTCGTCGTGCAGAAATGCTGGCTGAGCTGATGCGTTTTCGTCACGGTATTGCTGTGGCAGGTACGCACGGCAAGACAACAACGACTGCTTTGGTTACACAGATTTACTCTGAAGCTGGCCTAGATCCAACGTTTGTAAACGGTGGTTTGGTGAAAAGCGCTGGTACCAATGCACGCTTGGGTTCGAGCCGTATCTTGATTGCTGAAGCTGATGAGAGTGATGCATCATTCTTACACCTGCAACCTATGGTGAGTATCGTAACTAACATCGAAGCGGACCACATGGATACCTATGGCGGTGACTTCGAAACGCTAAAGCAGACGTTTATTGATTTCTTGCACAACCTACCATTCTATGGTCAGGCTGTGATGTGTGTGGATGATCCTGTTGTTCGTGAGCTAATTCCTCAAGTTAGCCGTCAAGTGATTACTTACGGTTTCTCAGAGGATGCGGATATCCGTATCGAGAACTACGTACAAGAAGGCCAGCAAGGTAAATTCACGGTGGTACGTGAAGGCAAAGCAAACCTTGATATCACGTTGAACATTCCAGGTCGTCACAATGCATTGAATGCATCGGCGGCGATTGCAGTGGCAACGGAAGATGACATCAGCGATGAAGCGATCCTAAAAGCGATGGCGGGAACCGAAGGTACTGGACGTCGTTTCGACCACCTTGGTGAGTACGAAACAGGTAACGGTGTTGCAATGTTGGTGGACGATTATGGTCATCACCCAACGGAAGTTGATGTAACAATTCAGGCTGCTCGTAGTGGCTGGGCTGATAAGCGTCTTGTGATGATTTTCCAACCACATCGTTATAGCCGAACGCGTGATCTATATGATGACTTTGCTAACGTTCTTGAGCAGGTTGATGTCTTAATCTTACTAGATGTTTATTCTGCTGGTGAGAAACCTATTGCAGGCGCAGACGGACGCTCGTTAAGTCGAACTATTCGTGGGCGTGGTAAGATTGACCCAATCTTTGTCGCTGATATTAATACTCTACCATCGGTTTTGGCTAACGTAATTCAAGGCGGCGACCTTGTACTGACGCAGGGTGCAGGCGATGTTGGTCGTGTTGCTAAGCAGCTAGAATCATTACAGTTAGACATTAATAAAATGAAGAACGTGTAGCAGAATACTGTCTACATACTGTGGTCAATCGCTCACTTCTTGCGATTGACCTAAAATTGACCAAAAATCTTATTATCAACGTTTGATAGTTTGATTTTGCTCAGTATAATTCATAGGTTAAAGTAAGTGCTTTTACCTCTATTACGAAGATAGGGAATAGAATTGCGAACCAACGACAGGGAAAGCGGGCTTTGGTAGAAAGTACTTTTAGCGAAAACCGCCACCTATTCAGTTTACCATCGCTCAAGAAACACGCTTTAGGCGGGTCTTTTTTTGTCATGGTATTGCTATTCATTGGGTTTCTTTTCTATACCACTCTGACTTGGATGTGGGACGATCAGCGATTGCCTCTCTCCAAAATAGTTATTCAAGGTGACTTAACTTATGTAACCGCTGGTGATGTTCAGCATGCTTTTGGCAAACTTGAGCATATTGGTACATTCATGTCGCAAGACATCGGTGTGTTGCAAGACAGTTTAGAAGCGTTGCCTTGGGTGTCAGTCGTCTCTATCCGTAAACAGTGGCCAGACACAATAAAAGTATTTTTGACTGAGTACCACGCAGCAGCAATCTGGAATGGCAACATGCTGTTGAATGATGATGGTCAGGTGTTTAATGGCGATATCGGCCTTCTGAAAGGCGATAGAGTTAAGCTTTACGGCCCAGATGGCACCAGCCAAGAAGTGATTGAAAAATGGCGACAGATAACCCCTTTGATTAACAGTCTTGGGTTAACCGTTACCTCGCTTGTTCTCAACGAGCGTCGCGCTTGGCAAATAATCCTAGATAACGGTATCCGTTTAGAGCTAGGTAAAGATTCTTTAGATGAGCGTGTTGAACGCTTCATTTCGCTTTACAACGAACTTGGTAGTAAGGCGAATCAAGTGAGCTACATCGACCTCAGGTATGATACGGGAGCCGCTGTAGGCTGGTTTCCAGAGCAAGAGTTAGAAGAGAGCACAGATGACTAAGACCGCAGATGACAACATAATCGTTGGTCTTGATATAGGCACTGCGACCATATCAGCTCTGGTTGGTGAAATACTGCCTGATGGTCAAATCAATATCATTGGCTCTGGGCAAAGCCCATCCAGAGGTATGGATAAAGGTGGTGTGAACGACCTAGAGTCGGTAGTTAAGTCGGTTCAGCGAGCGATTGATCAAGCAGAGTTGATGGCAGAATGCCAAATCAGCAATGTGTTTATCTCGCTGTCAGGCAAACATATCGCAAGCCGAATTGAAAAAGGCATGGGCACTATCTCTGATGAAGAGGTGTCTCAAGACGATATGGATCGAGCGATCCATACCGCGAAATCAATTAAAATAGGTGAAGAGCAGAGAATTCTGCACGTGATCCCACAAGAATTTACCATTGATTATCAAGAAGGGATTAAGAACCCACTTGGTCTGTCTGGTGTTCGAATGGAGGTGAGCGTTCATCTAATTTCTTGCCATAGCGACATGGCGAGAAACATTATTAAAGCTGTTGAACGATGTGGTCTCACAGTAGAACAAATCGTGTTTTCAGGACTTGCCTCAAGTAATGCGGTAATTACTGAAGATGAGCGAGAGCTCGGAGTGTGTGTGGTTGATATCGGCGCGGGTACAATGGATATTTCCATTTGGACTGGCGGTGCACTACGACACACAGAAGTCTTTTCCTACGCAGGAAATGCAGTAACCAGTGATATTGCCTTCGCTTTCGGTACGCCAGTGAGTGATGCCGAAGAGATAAAAGTAAACCATGGTTGCGCTCTGAGTGAGCTCGTTAGCAAGGATGACTCTGTTAACGTCCCAAGTGTTGGTGGTCGCCCATCGAGAAGTTTGCAACGACAAACTTTGTCGGAAGTGATTGAACCACGTTACACTGAACTTATGGGCCTCGTTAACCAAACTATCGATACGGTTCAATTACAGCTACGAGACGAAGGTATTAAACACCACCTTGCAGCTGGCGTCGTACTCACTGGTGGAGCGGCACAAATTGACGGGTTGGTAGAGTGTGCGGAACGTGTTTTCCGTAATCAAGTTCGAGTTGGTAAGCCATTAGAAGTTAGTGGCTTAACTGATTATGTTAAAGAGCCGTATCATTCTACGGCGGTTGGTTTACTTCATTACGCAAGAGATTGTCAGATCAGTGATGAAGGTGATTACAGCGAACCTAAGCGTTCAGCACCTTCGATGTCTGGTTTATTTGGTAAATTGCGTAATTGGATACAAAAAGAGTTTTAACCTGAGTTGCAGGAAAAAACGGAGATAACACATGTTTGAACCGATGATGGAAATGTCTGACGATGCAGTAATTAAAGTCGTTGGAGTTGGTGGCGGTGGCGGTAACGCTGTTGAGCACATGGTACGTGAATCAATCGAAGGCGTAGAATTCATCAGTGTTAACACTGATGCACAAGCACTTCGTAAAACAAGCGTGAGCAGCGTGATCCAAATTGGTGGTGATATCACTAAAGGTCTTGGCGCTGGTGCAAACCCACAAGTAGGCCGTGATGCAGCTCTCGAAGATCGAGAAAGAATTAAAGAAGTTCTAACTGGCGCCGATATGGTATTTATCGCAGCTGGTATGGGCGGTGGTACTGGTACAGGTGCTGCTCCAGTTATTGCTGAAGTTGCGAAAGAGTTAGGTGTGCTAACCGTTGCTGTTGTAACTAAGCCATTTAGCTTTGAAGGCAAAAAGCGTCTAGCGTTTGCTGAGCAAGGTATCGAAGAGCTTTCTAAACATGTGGATTCATTAATTACGATTCCAAATGAAAAGCTGCTTAAAGTACTAGGCCGCGGCGTTACACTGCTAGAAGCTTTTGCAAGTGCAAATGATGTACTTAAAAACGCTGTACAAGGTATCGCTGAGCTAATTACTCGCCCTGGTATGATCAACGTCGACTTCGCGGATGTTCGCACCGTAATGTCGGAAATGGGTCATGCAATGATGGGTAGCGGTATCGCAAAAGGTGAAGACCGTGCTGAAGAAGCTGCTGAAACGGCAATTTCTAGCCCACTACTAGAAGACATCGACCTAGCTGGTGCGCGTGGCGTTCTTGTGAACATCACAGCTGGCCTAGATATGCGTCTAGATGAATTCGAGACAGTAGGTAACACAGTTAAGGCATTCGCTTCTGATAACGCAACAGTTGTGATTGGTACTTCTCTAGACCCTGATATGACGGACGAAATCCGTGTAACTGTTGTTGCAACAGGTATCGGTACAGAGAGAAAGCCAGACATTACATTAGTTGCTGGTGGTAAAGCTAAGGTTGCACCAACTCCTCAACCACAAGTAGCGGCACAAGCTGCACCAAAAGTGGAAGATAAAGTGGCACAGCCATTGCAAGAAAAAACTGAGGTAAAACCTCAAGTTAAGCCGCAGCCAACAACGTCGCCTGTTTCTTCAGGTGCAGGCGCTAGCCAAAGTGCAGCACCTAAAGCTGAAAAAGAGAGCGGATACTTAGATATTCCAGCATTCTTACGACGTCAGGCTGATTAACAATTACCCAAAATTTGACTATCGTCGAATTAATGGTAAAATTCGCGGTCGGTAAATACTGACCGTGATTTGTAGCACTGATAACGAGGCAAGCAGATGATCAGACAACGTACTCTGAAAGAAATTGTGAAAACAACTGGTGTGGGTCTCCACTCTGGTCGTAAAGTCACACTTACTCTTCGCCCGGCAGCTGCAAATACAGGTATTGTTTATCGTCGTACTGATGTAAATCCACCTGTAGATTTTCCAGCTGATCCAGCATCAGTTCGTGACACTATGTTATGTACTGCTCTTGTGAATGACGAAGGCGTACGTATTTCTACAGTGGAACACCTTAACGCTGCTCTAGCGGGCATGGGCATCGACAACATTATTGTTGAAGTCGATGCACCAGAGATCCCAATTATGGATGGTAGCGCAAGCCCATTCGTATATTTGCTACAGCAAGCGGGTGTTGAAACACTGAATGCACCAAAACGTTTCATTCGCATCAAAAAGCCAGTTCGTTTTGAAGACGGTGATAAGTGGGCAGAGTTTGTACCATTTAACGGCTTCCGTATGGACTTTGAGATCGACTTTAACCACCCTGCAATTGAATCTGATGAGCAACGTTTGTTGTTTGATTTCTCTTCACAAGGTTTTGTGAAAGAGATCTCTCGAGCTCGTACTTTCGGTTTCATGCGTGATATTGAGTATCTACAATCTCAAAACCTAGTGCTTGGTGGTAGCTTCGATAATGCAATCGTACTAGACGAATACCGCATTCTTAATGAAGAAGGTCTACGTTTTGACAATGAGTTCGTAACTCATAAAGTCCTAGATGCGATTGGTGACCTATACATGTGTGGACACGCTATTATCGGTGAGTTCCGTGCATACAAATCAGGTCACGGTCTAAACAACCAACTACTACGTGCAGTACTTGCTGACGCAGAAGCTTGGGAATGGGCAACATTTGAAGAAGAAGCTGGCTCGCCAGTGGCTTTTGCTGAACCTGGAATGGTTCTAGCGTAATTGTTGTTTTCAACAATGTAAGATTTCGAAAACCAGGCTATCGGCCTGGTTTTTTTGTATCTATTTTCCAGATACAGTGTCATCAACATCCGAAAGTCATCGACTAATGGGCGCCAGTCTGGCTAATCCATCAGCAATTAGAAAGAAAAGTTCCAAGCACATCAAACAAATGGGGTTATAAATGGTCGTTGGTGTGAAAATTACTTACACTAAGGGGCATTAATTTTAACTCAAGCCTTGAAAACTCTACTCTCAAGTACAATATCAGAAATACTAGATTTATCTCAGTATCCTTGGTTAGTAACTGAAGACTGGTTCATCGCTAGTAGAGACTGACGGCATTTAAAATAGATCGCGGACGATCTGAGAACGAAGAGATTCCAAGCACATGATTACTAAGCTGCTGACAAAGGTAATTGGCAGTCGCAATGACAGAACACTGCGCCGCCTTAGAAAAATTGTAAAAGAAATTAATAACTACGAGCCAACGTTTGAAGCGCTTTCTGACGAAGAGCTAAAAGCGAAAACTGTTGAGTTTCGTGAGCGCTTAGATAAAGGTGAATCGCTAGACCAACTTCTACCGGAAGCATTTGCTACGGTACGTGAAGCGTCTAAGCGTGTTTACGGCATGCGTCACTTTGACGTGCAATTGATTGGTGGCATGGTTCTAAATGCTGGCCAAATTGCAGAGATGCGTACTGGTGAGGGTAAGACTCTTACAGCAACTCTACCAGCTTATCTTAACGCCCTACCAAGCAAAGGTGTTCACGTAGTAACGGTGAACGACTACCTAGCTAAGCGTGATGCGGAAACGAACCGCCCATTATTTGAATTCCTTGGTATGACTGTTGGCGTGAACGTGCCAAACATGGCTCCGCCAGAGAAAAAAGAAGCATACCAAGCGGATATCCTATACGGAACAAACAACGAGTTTGGTTTCGATTACCTACGTGACAACATGGCTTTCCGCGCTGAAGATCGTGTTCAACGCGAACGCTTCTTTGCTGTAGTCGATGAGGTTGACTCAATCTTAATCGATGAAGCGCGTACACCTCTTATTATCTCTGGCCCGGCTGAAGATAGCTCAGATCTTTACACGCGTATTAACACATTGATTCCTCATCTTGAGCGTCAAGATAAAGAAGATTCTGAAGAGTACCGTGGTGAAGGTCACTACACCATGGACGAAAAATCTAAGCAGGTTCACCTGACTGAAAACGGTCAAGAATTTGTTGAAGAGCTAATGGTGAAAAATGGCCTGATGGAAGAGGGCGATACGCTTTACTCTCCAACAAACATCAGCCTACTGCACCATGTTAATGCTGCACTTCGTGCACACGTATTGTTTGAGAAGAACGTAGACTACATCGTAACTGAAGAAGGCGAAGTGGTTATCGTTGACGAACATACTGGTCGTACAATGCCAGGTCGTCGTTGGTCTGAAGGTTTACACCAAGCTGTTGAAGCAAAAGAAGGTGTGAAGATTCAGAATGAAAACCAAACGCTAGCTTCAATTACCTTCCAAAACTTCTTCCGTCTGTACGAGAAACTGTCAGGTATGACAGGTACAGCCGATACTGAAGCTTTCGAATTCCAGTCTATCTATGGCCTAGAAACGGTTGTTATCCCAACTAACAAACCTATGGTTCGTAACGATATGCCAGATGTGGTTTATCGTACAGAAGAAGACAAATTCAATGCGATCATTGAAGACATTAAAGACCGTGTTGCTGCAGGTCAGCCATCATTGGTTGGTACGGTTTCTATCGAGAAATCAGAGCTACTGTCTAACGCACTGAAAAAAGCAAAAATTAAGCACAACGTACTTAACGCGAAATTCCACGAGAAAGAAGCGGAAATCGTAGCGCAAGCAGGTACACCTGGTGCAGTAACCATCGCAACTAACATGGCCGGTCGTGGTACCGATATCGTGTTAGGTGGTAGCTGGCAGTCTGAAGTTGAGAAACTACAAAACCCAACTCAAGAGCAGATCGACAAGATCAAAGCGGATTGGAAAGTGGTTCACGACAAAGTACTAGAGTCAGGTGGTCTACACATCATTGGTACAGAGCGTCACGAATCTCGTCGTATCGATAACCAGCTACGTGGTCGTTCTGGTCGTCAAGGTGATGCAGGTTCTTCACGTTTCTACCTATCTATGGAAGACTCGCTACTACGTATCTTCACATCTGATCGTATGGCTGGCCTTATCCAGAGTGGTATGGATGAAGGTGAAGCGATCGAATCTAAGATGCTATCTCGCTCTATCGAAAAAGCACAACGTAAAGTTGAAGGCCGTAACTTCGATATCCGTAAGCAGCTTCTAGAGTACGATGATGTAGCGAATGACCAACGTAAAGTGGTTTACGAGCTGCGTGATGAGCTAATGGGCTCTGACGACATCAGCGAAATGATCGAACACAACCGTGAAGACGTGTTTACGTCGGTTATCGATGAGTACATTGCTCCGCAATCTCTGGAAGATATGTGGGACATCGCTGGTCTACAAGATCGTCTGAAGAACGACTTCGACCTAGACTTTGATATCCAAGGTTGGTTGGACGAAGACGACAAGCTTTACGAAGAAGCACTACGTGAACGTATCCTAGGCATGGCTGTTGATGCTTACAAACAGAAAGAAGAAGTGGTTGGCGCGCAAGTGCTACGTAACTTCGAGAAGTCTGTAATGCTGCAAACGCTAGATGGTCTATGGAAAGAGCACTTGGCTGCGATGGATCACCTTCGTCAAGGTATCCACCTACGTGGTTACGCTCAGAAGAACCCGAAACAAGAGTACAAGCGCGAGTCGTTTGAACTGTTTGAAGGTCTACTGGATGTACTGAAGTCAGACGTTATTACTATCCTTTCGAAAGTTCGCGTTCAGCAACAAGAAGAAGTAGAAAAGATGGAAGCGCAGCGTCAGGCTCAAGCTGAAGAAGCAGTGCGTCGTGCACAAGCGCAACACGCAACAGCAGAAAACCAGCTAGGTGATGATGAAGCAGAAGCAGCGTCGCCACAAACTGTAGTTCGTGATGAGCGTAAAGTTGGTCGTAACGAGCCTTGCCCATGTGGTAGTGGCAAGAAGTACAAACAGTGCCACGGTAAAATTAATTGATGCTTTGCTGTAAAGGCTGATTACTGCGTCGGCGATGCTCATTTACACTTGTAAACTCCGCGTCGCCTCCTTGTTCTCAACTATTACAGCTTTGCCTAAATATAATTTTATTTATTCAAGAGTCGCTTAGGCGGCTCTTTTTTGTATGTGAAAACAATACGGTTTCGATAGCGTCATCCTTGAGAGTGAGGGACGAGCGAGTCGGGGATCTTTCGGACTAACAAAAGAGCAGATTCCCTATCTAATTCGTTCCTCATTGTAGGGAATGACGGTAGAGACATAGAAGGAACACCATCAATGAAAAGAATTCATATCGTAGCGGGTATCATCTTCAATCAAGATAAGTCACAGGTATTTATCACGAAGCGCCCAGATGATAAGCACAAGGGCGGTTTCTGGGAATTTCCAGGTGGCAAGGTTGAAGAGGGTGAAACTATTGAGCAAGCGATGACTCGCGAGCTTGATGAAGAGATCGGTATCAAGGTGACTGAGCAGTCTCTGTTTGAGCACCTTGAATTTGACTACACGGATAAGTCACTTAAGTTCGATTTTATTCTCGTGACTGATTTTGAAGAGCAGCCTTATGGCAAAGAAGGTCAGCAAGGTGAATGGGTCAGCCTTCAATCATTGAATCAGTACGCTTTCCCTGAAGCAAATGTGCCAATTTTAGAGCGAGTGGTAAAAGAGTTTTCTTAATTGCTAGCCTGAGTTTGAGATTGTTGTTAGTTTAAAGAGATTAATCGAATGAACGTTGCCACAAGAGAACTGTGGTGACGGAAACCAAAACAATGGAGATATTCGCAGTGGTAAGAATTGCAATAGCAGGAGCAGCGGGTCGTATGGGCCGCAACTTGGTGAAAGCCGCTCATCATAACTCAGAAGCTAGCGTTGGTGCTGGCTCTGAACGTCCTGAGTCATCATTAGTTGGCGTTGATGTTGGCGAGTTATGTGGGGAAGGTCGTTTTGATGTTGCTCTTGTGGATGACTTGTCTAAAGCCATCGAAGAGTTTGATGTGATCGTCGACTTTTCCGCACCTGTTAGCACGTTAGCGAATATTGAACTTTGTAAACGCCACGGTAAAAAACTCATCATCGGTACGACAGGCTTCTCTGAAGAAGAGAAGCTGGTGATTGATGCAGCCTCAAAAGAGATGCCTATCGTAATGGCACCAAACTACAGTGTAGGCGTTAACCTGGTATTTAAGCTGCTAGAAAAGGCCGCTAAAGTGATGGGTGATTACTGTGATGTTGAAATCGTTGAGGCTCACCACCGTCATAAAGTAGATGCACCATCAGGTACTGCTATTGGTATGGGCGAAGCGATCGCCGGTGCTATGGGTAATGAGCTGAATGATGTGGCGGTATGGTCACGTGAAGGCATCACGGGTGAACGTACGAAAGATGAGATTGGCTTCGCAACGATTCGTGCTGGTGACATCATTGGAGAGCATACTGCGATGTTTGCAGATATCGGTGAACGAGTAGAGATTACTCATAAAGCGACGGACCGAATGACCTTTGCGAATGGTGCGATCAAAGCAGCAGTTTGGCTCAATGACAAACCAGCGGGCTTTTATACCATGACAGATGTCCTTGGTTTGAATGACCTATAAATAGATAATTATGCGCTGGCGATTGCCGGCGCTTTCTTTATTTGCTACCTTTAACGCTGTATTCTTGTTTCTCATCCCTTTCTTAAATCTACCTTTTAACATCGTTTTTACCTCACTTTTCTTGTTGTTTTGTTCTTTTGGTCTTATTTTTGGCTTAGATCTTTAAATCTTCACGTTTTCTACTTGTATTTATCGATTGCTTTTTGTTGGTGATGTTTTTAGTACTTAAGGGCAGACAAAAGTAATGGGATAAAATTGGAAAATCTCAATATCGTGCTTAATTGACCATGAAAGTTGAACTTTTGGAGCTTTGGAAGGGTAAATTGAATTAGTGCGTACAAATCTTTAATTTCTTTTGCGTTAAATGTTGACACGTATCACGCACATCACTAAAATACCGCCAATTTGTCTAATTTCCATAAACACGCAGTTTCTGGTGTTACAGGAAGGTAGATTTGCAAATTAAATCAATTTTAATGCATATTTATTTCTGGAGGTTGTCTTGAAAAAGTCAGCACTACTTGTCCTAGAAGATGGGACAGTATTTCACGGTGAAGCCATTGGCGCTGTAGGTTCTGCAGTTGGTGAAGTCGTTTTTAATACCTCGATGACGGGGTACCAAGAAATCCTCACTGATCCTTCCTATTCTCAACAAATCGTTACCCTTACTTACCCTCACATTGGCAATACCGGAACCAATTCCGAAGACGAAGAATCCTCTTCAATCCACGCTCAAGGCCTTGTGATTCGCGATCTCCCTCTTATCGCTTCTAACTTCCGTAATGAACAATCCCTTTCTGATTACCTTAAATCGCAAAACGTTGTTGGTATCGCTGATATCGATACTCGTAAGCTGACGCGTATTCTTCGTGAAAAAGGCGCACAGAACGGTTGTATTGTAGCGGGTAACAACCTAGACGAAGCTTTGGCTCTAGCTAAAGCAAAAGAATTCCCTGGCCTGAAAGGTATGGACCTTGCGAAAGAAGTTACAACAAAAGAAGCGTATCAATGGAAACAAGGTTCGTGGACGCTCACGGGTGGACTTCCTGAAGCGAAAGCAGACTCAGAATTGCCATACCACGTTGTTGCTTATGACTTCGGTGCAAAACGAAACATCCTACGAATGCTCGTTGACCGCGGCTGCCGCCTAACGGTTGTTCCTGCTGAAATTTCTGCTGAAGAAGTGCTTGCACTAAACCCAGACGGTGTATTCCTTTCAAATGGCCCTGGTGACCCAGAACCATGTACTTACGCAATTGAAGCGACAAAAGTGTTCCTAGAAAAAGGCTTACCAATCTTCGGTATCTGTCTAGGCCACCAAATTCTTGCTCTTGCGTCAGGCGCTAAGACAGTGAAGATGAAGTTTGGTCACCACGGTGCAAACCACCCAGTTAAAGATTTAGATCGTGATGTTGTGATGATTACTTCGCAAAACCACGGCTTTGCTGCTGACGAATACACACTTCCTGAAAACCTACGTGCAACGCACAAGTCTCTATTTGATGGTTCTCTACAAGGTATCCACCGTACAGATAAACCAGCATTTAGCTTCCAAGGTCACCCAGAAGCAAGCCCAGGTCCAGAAGACGCAGCGCCGTTATTCGACCACTTCATTGAACTAATTAAAAAGCACACAGCGTAATTCGGAGTAGTAGACAATGCCAAAACGTACTGACATTAAAAGTATTCTAATTCTAGGTGCTGGCCCGATCGTTATCGGCCAAGCATGTGAGTTCGATTACTCTGGTGCTCAAGCTTGTAAAGCGCTTCGAGAAGAAGGTTACCGAGTTATTCTTGTAAACTCGAACCCAGCGACCATCATGACTGACCCTGATATGGCTGATGCAACTTACATCGAGCCTATCCAGTGGGAAGTTGTTCGCAACATCATTGCGAAAGAGAAGCCAGATGCAGTTCTACCTACAATGGGTGGCCAAACAGCACTTAACTGTGCACTAGACCTAGAGAAACACGGTGTTCTTGAAGAGTTCGGTGTAGAAATGATTGGTGCAACGGCTGACGCTATCGATAAAGCAGAAGACCGTTCTCGTTTCGATAAAGCGATGAAGTCTATCGGCCTTGAGTGTCCACGCGCTGATACTGCTAAAACAATGGAAGAAGCTTACGGCGTTCTAGATATGGTTGGCTTCCCATGTATCATCCGTCCATCATTTACTATGGGTGGTACTGGCGGTGGTATCGCATACAACAAAGAAGAATTTGAAGAAATCTGTCGTCGTGGTCTGGATCTATCTCCAACCAACGAGCTTCTAATCGATGAATCTCTTATCGGTTGGAAAGAGTACGAGATGGAAGTGGTTCGTGACAAAGCGGACAACTGTATCATCGTATGTGCGATTGAAAACTTTGACCCAATGGGCATCCACACGGGTGACTCAATCACAGTTGCACCAGCACAGACACTAACAGACAAAGAATACCAACTGATGCGTAACGCATCTCTAGCAGTACTGCGTGAGATTGGTGTTGAAACAGGTGGGTCAAACGTACAGTTTGGTATCAACCCGAAAGATGGCCGTATGGTTATCATCGAGATGAACCCACGTGTATCTCGTTCTTCTGCACTAGCGTCTAAAGCGACAGGTTTCCCAATCGCTAAGATTGCAGCGAAACTGGCTGTGGGTTACACATTAGATGAACTGCAAAATGACATCACGGGTGGCGCAACACCAGCATCATTCGAACCAACAATCGACTACGTAGTAACTAAGATTCCTCGTTTTAACTTCGAGAAATTTGTAGGTGCTAACGACCGTCTAACGACGCAAATGAAGTCTGTTGGTGAAGTTATGGCTATCGGCCGTAACCAGCAAGAGTCTCTACAAAAAGCACTTCGCGGCCTAGAAGTTGGCGCGACAGGCTTTGACGAAATGGTTGACCTAGATGCGCCTGACGCACTAACAACAATCCGTCACGAACTAAAAGAAGCTGGCGCAGAGCGTATTTGGTACATCGCGGATGCATTCCGTGCGGGTATGTCTGTAGATGGCGTATTCAACCTAACGCAAATCGACCGTTGGTTCCTAGTTCAAATCGAAGACATCGTTAAGCTTGAGCAAGAGCTTAAAGCGAAAGGCTTTGCTGGTCTGAACAAAGACGAGCTAAACAAGCTTAAGCGTAAAGGTTTTGCGGATGCACGCCTATCTAAGATTCTGGGTGTAGCAGAAAGCGAAATCCGTCGTCTACGTGACCAATACGATATCCACCCAGTGTACAAGCGCGTTGATACGTGTGCGGCTGAGTTCTCTTCAGATACGGCTTACATGTACTCATCTTACGATGACGAATGTGAAGCAAACCCAACAGACAAAGACAAGATCATGATTCTTGGTGGCGGTCCAAACCGTATCGGCCAAGGTATTGAATTTGACTACTGTTGTGTACACGCATCGCTAGCTCTACGTGAAGATGGCTATGAAACTATCATGGTTAACTGTAACCCTGAGACTGTTTCAACGGATTACGACACTTCTGACCGTCTGTACTTCGAACCAGTAACTCTGGAAGATGTACTAGCAATCGCTCGTGTTGAGAAGCCAAAAGGCGTTATCGTTCAGTACGGTGGTCAAACGCCACTTAAACTGGCTCGCGCACTTGAAGCGGCTGGCGTGCCAATCATCGGTACTAGCCCTGACGCAATCGACCGTGCAGAAGACCGTGAGCGTTTCCAAGTTGCTGTTGACCGTCTAGGTCTTCTACAACCAGAGAACGCGACAGTAACAACAATGGAACAAGCGGTAGAGAAATCTCGCGAAATCGGTTTCCCATTGGTTGTACGTCCTTCTTACGTGCTTGGTGGTCGTGCGATGGAAATCGTATACGACGAGCAAGACTTACGTCGCTACTTCAACGAAGCTGTAAGCGTATCGAACGAATCTCCAGTTCTTCTTGATAGCTTCCTAGATGACGCGGTTGAAGTGGATATCGATGCTATCTGTGACGGTGAGCGCGTAGTTATCGGCGGTATCATGGAGCACATCGAACAAGCGGGTGTTCACTCAGGTGACTCAGCATGTTCTCTTCCGGCTTACACGCTAAGCCAAGAAATCCAAGACGTAATGCGTGAGCAAGTTGAAAAGCTGGCGTTCGAGTTGGGTGTTCGTGGCCTGATGAACACGCAGTTTGCTGTGAAGAACAACCAAGTCTACCTAATCGAGGTTAACCCTCGTGCAGCACGTACGGTACCGTTCGTATCTAAAGCAACTGGCGCACCAATCGCTAAGATTGCAGCACGTGTAATGGCGGGTCAATCGCTAGAGTCTCAAGGCTTTACGAAAGAAATCATCCCACCTTACTACTCAGTGAAAGAAGTGGTACTTCCATTCAACAAGTTCCCAGGTGTTGACCCACTATTAGGCCCAGAAATGCGCTCTACTGGTGAAGTTATGGGTGTTGGTGCAACGTTCGCAGAAGCTTACTCTAAAGCTGAATTGGGTTGTGGCAACATCTACCCAGAAGGCGGTCGTGCACTTCTTTCTGTTCGCGAAGGCGACAAAGAGCGTGTTGTAGACCTAGCATCTAAGCTATCTAAGCTTGGCTACCAGCTAGACGCAACACACGGTACAGCAGTTATTCTTGGCGAAGCGGGCATCAACCCACGTCTAGTAAACAAGGTACACGAAGGCCGTCCTCATATTCTTGACCGTATCAAGAACAACGAGTACACCTACATCGTGAACACTGCAGCTGGCCGTCAAGCGATTGAAGATTCTAAAGTTCTTCGTCGTGGTGCACTTGCTGAGAAAGTGAACTACACAACAACGCTAAACGCAGCGTTTGCAACGTGTATGGCTCACACAGCTGACGCGAAGACGACAGTAACTTCTGTTCAAGAGCTACACGCTCAGGTGAAAGCTTCTCAAGCTTAATTTGTCTTAGCTAACTGAACTGAAGTTAGCGGATATAAATGCTCAAAGCCCACTCTTCGGAGTGGGCTTTTTTATGTCTGTGATACTGCGTTAGTTAAATGATGAATATTTGGAATAGGTTAAAATCTTGTGTTTCGTTATTGATCGCCTGCTCAGGATGGTAAGTTGTCGCTACACGAGACTTTGAGGCGTTGGGTATATGGAAATCACTCTGGAAATATTGGCTATCTTATTTGTTGTCGCAACGGCAGCAGGCTTTATCGATGCGATGGCTGGCGGTGGCGGGCTACTGACTTTGCCAGCATTACTCGCAGCGGGAGTTCCACCGACACAAGCCCTAGCAACTAACAAGCTTCAAAGCTCTTTTGGCAGTTTTTCCGCAAGCTGGTACTTCGTGCGTAACGGTATCGTTAGTATCAAGGAGATGCGTCTTGCCATTTTGTGTACCTTCGTTGGCTCGGCGATTGGTGCAGAACTCGTTCAGTTCATTGATGCGAGCTTATTGACCAGCGTGATCCCACTGCTGCTGATCGCTATCTCACTCTATTTCTTATTAGCACCACAAACTAAAGCCTCTGAAGGTAAACAGAAGATCTCTGAAGCCATGTTTGCTTTGTGTGTTGGCGGTGGTGTTGGCTTTTACGATGGCTTCTTTGGGCCAGGTACCGGCTCTATCTTCACTGTCTGCTTTGTCGCAATTGGTCATTTCTCATTAGTCGATGCGACTGCTCGTACTAAGGTGTTGAACTTCACCTCTAACATCGCTGCACTGATCTTCTTTATTTTGGCAGGCTTGCCAATTTGGGAACTCGGCTTAGTGATGGCAATTGGTGGCTTTATGGGGGCTCAGCTAGGCGCGAAAGTGGTGGTGACAAAAGGGCAGAAGTGGATTCGCCCCTTAGTGATTGTGATGTCGATGCTCATGGCGTTTAAACTGCTTTGGGAACAGCATCAACAATGGATTCTATCAGTGTTTTAACCCGTGGAGACTGGTAGCTATTTGGCCTCACGCAGATATGAATCGGTCGAATTAAGCCCGCTAATTCTGGGAAACTATACAGATATTGAGATTCAATATTGAGTGTTTTTACGATCGAGAGTGGGATCAAAGCAGGTCCTGTCCCACCTAATGCAAGCTGCGCCGCTGCGGTGTAAGCGTCCATTTCCATCAAAGGCTTAATGCCAAATTTTTCTAGTACTGAGAGCTGGTAAGAGTTGGCTGGATTAGTCATGTCATTCGTGATGACTTTGGGTGGAAGCCCGTTCAGCGGCAACTTACTTACAATGTAAAAGGGCTCGTCGAACAGGTGAAATGTCATCAACCCATGATGTGGCGGCAACAAGCCTGCGCATAAACCTAGGGTTGCCTTACCGGACTGAACTCGCTCGATGATTCTGGGCGTGTGGTTGGTGGTTATGGTGATGTATTTATCCTGTTGAATAAACTGCCCCATCATTTCACCTAAATAGCCGGCTATCAGAGACTTAGAGCTATCTAAGGTGATGAGAGTGGTATCTTCCAGTTCTTGCTGTTCATAAATAAGACCACGAAGTTCATTGAACGTAGGACCAATACTCTCGATCAGTGCTATCGCATCTGGCGTGAGTTTTATCTGACGACCGCTCGGCTCAATAAGCTTTTTACCCAACTTCTTTTCTAAGTTAGCAATCCGTTTGCTTACCGCTGATTGGCTGATATACAGCAAACTGCCAGTGCGGCTCATGGTTTTGGCTTTACTCAAAACCAAGAGAGTTTCGATTCCTTCGAGTAGCATTTGATGGTATTCATGAAAGTTGGGAATGATACCTCCAACTTATCTCAATCAAGGCCGTTGCTCTAGCTTTTGTTTATGAGTTCTTGAACCAAGCTGGCGATTCTTGAACCGTAGTATTGAGCAGTGAGCAAGTCATTGTGGTTAACGTTATCTTCACCATCATCGATACTAGACACTAAACCAATGTTTGAGCCAGTGCGGTTTAACCCTAAATTATCTGTGTGTCTTGATGCGTCTAAGCCAACCCAAAGCATTCCGTGCTGGCAAGCTAGAGTGAAAAAGCTAAGCAAGGTTTGTTGTTGCTCTCCATTAAGACTTCCGCCAGAGGTGAAGCCAGCAGCGAGCTTGTTTCGCCATAGCTTCTTGCAGTAGTTATCACTACTCGCATCCATAAAACTTTTAAACTGAGCGGCAGGTGAACCCATGTAGGTTGGAGCGCCAAAAACGATCGCATTACAACTGTCTAGGAGTTTGAGCTTTTTGTCATTGTCATATCGGCCTTCAATGATCTCCGAAGGCAGCACTTCGATGAGTAGGGCTGAGTCAGGTAGCTGTGTGTTTATGCCCTCTGCGAGCAGTTCGGCGACCTGCTTAGTTGCGCCGCATTTAGAAAAGAAAACAATTCCAATTTTATTACTGCTCATCCTAGAGCCCTCATTGTTAGTAAATGAATATGTTTATAAAGTCATTCGTTTACTAATATAGCTCGTCAATCAATTAAGTAAATAAAAAACATTACTAAGTTAAAGGTGGATATGTGGAAGTGACTTGAAGGGGAGAGGAAGGGCAAATGGCTGAGGTGGTAAGATTAAAAAGGCCCCTAAGCGGAGCCCTTTTCTTTTTAGCGATAGCTTATTTTATCGCGAAAGTTGGTAACGATAAGTGCCAACGAATGGCGCCAAGTCTGATCAACAATGTAGAGAATACGCCAGCTAGGAAGGCTGTCTCTGAATCGTGGCCCATGCGAATAGCCATAGTGTGGAATGCTCCGCCGATGATACAAGCGGTCGCGTAGACTTCGCTTCGCAGGATCATCGGTACTTCTCGGGCAAGTACGTCACGAATAATGCCGCCGCCACAGCCTGTAATTACGCCCATGATGATGGCAACCAATGCTGAGTCTTGATAAGCCAATGCTTTTTCAACACCAATACCAACGAACACGGCTAAACCTATGGCGTCACAGACGGGTAGGATCCACCATGCCAAACGCTTGGGGCGTCTCACGATGATCATAGTTAATAAACAGGTAACGATAATGACCCAAAGATAGGTGGTATCGGTTATCCAAAAAACAGGAGTAGCACCCAGTGCCATGTCTCGAATTGTACCTCCGCCAATAGCGGTTACACTGCCGAGAACGGCGACACCAAAAGGGTCCATTTTTAGGCGTCCAGCAACAAATACGCCTGAGATAGCAAAGATGGCAGTGCCAAATAAATCGATAATATAAAGCAGCATGGAGTCCATGATACTGGTGCTCTTATTGTTAAAATTGTAGGGACAGGTCGGTGGCGAATTGTACGAAAAAACAGACTAAAAAGTTAGTGATTTTCTCGGACTCTATCGAAGTAATCGCACACTTGCTGGATAGCTTGCAAAGTTCTTGTGGTTGGTCGGTTAATCCAGTCTGAATTGAGCGACCATATCTGATTTTTAGCGACGGCTGGGATCTCTTCCGCCCACGGTTGCCACATGGTTCCATTCTCAATAGCGTGCTGAGAAGTGAAGATCACTTGCGGTTTATTCAGCACAACTTGCTCAATACCGACTTGCGGGTAGGGTGAAGCGCTGTCTTCAAAAATATTTCGGCCGCCACAAAACTCAAATACTTCACTTGGCCAGTGTCCTTGTGCCACGGTGATAATAGGTTTTTCACTTAGCTGGTAGAAGTAGCTGACAGGCTCCGCATCTTTGTATTTTAGCCTTAATGCGTTGAGCTGCTCTTTGTATTGCTTAGCATTGTTCTCACCGATACTCGGATCGCTGGCGTATTGGCTAAGTTGCTCTATATTGGTCGCGATGCTGTCTAGGCTTTTGGTTTTCGAGTAATAAATATTAAAGCCAAACTGCTCCAGTTTCGCCAGTTCTCTCGGTGGGTTACCCGCTGGCCAAGCAAGGATAAGATCTGGCTGAAGCGCGATGATTTTCTCAACCTTGATACCTTGATAGTTTGCCACTTTTTCTAGCTTATCGGCTTGTGGTGGGTAATCACTTCGTTCACTCACAGCAACTAAGTTATCGCCTAAACCCGCACTGTATGCGAGCTCTGTGGCGTGAGGGGCTAAGCTGACCACGCGTTTTGCCTTAGTTACTTCGGTTGCAAGCGTGCTTGGTATCCATAAGCTAAAGCTGATCGCGAAAGTTGCACATGATGTAACAAGTTGAGAGGGTTTCACTTTAAATCCCTTGGTGAATAATGAGTAAGGCTAAGCTTTGTAAGAATATCCAAATAGCGATGCGTCCAAATAGCAGCTTTTGAACCTGTGATAAGTGCAGTGCGGATGGGGCGATTCTTCCGCCTAATTTTGCGCGAATGGCTTTGGTATCGTTGTAAATAGCCGGACCACCGAGTGATAGCTCAAGCTTATTGCCTACTGCTGTAATCAACCACGCAGGGCCTGGCAGAGGCCAAGAGCGACTTTGAGTTAGCATCATCTTAAGTGTGTGAGACGCTTTATCACCGCATACGATCATCAAGGCAAATAAACGCATTGGGATAAATTCGAGGATAGCGACAATCTTGATTGCCGTTGAGCCAAAAGGAGAGAACTGCTTGCGGCTTGGTGACCAAGCTCGGGCTAATTCGACAATCAGACGATACATTAATGCCGCGATTCCGCCTCCGATGGCGTACCAAAATAGGACACAAACCACATTACGACCGTAGCCCATGATGATAGTTTCAGCTCCAGCTTTCCCAAGCCCTAACGATGATAGTGAATCGGTTTGGCGATTGACAATCGGAGCCAGTAATTGACGCGCTGTCGCTTTATCTTCTTGGCTAAGTGTTTTGATGAGCTGACTCGCTAGCTTTTCATTGTTACGCCAATCGATAGCGAGCAGTAACAAAGGCAGTTGGAACAGTTGAGTCTGCCAAACCAGAGGTTGCAGTGCCAAGAGAATAATCAGAGTTGGAAGTACCATTAACCCCCAGGCTAAGGTACCGGAGATAAGGCTTTGGGAGTAACTCTGATTGTTGTTGACCTTAGTTGCTAGTAGCTCAGCAAACTTATGCCATAAGGTCGTGGGGTGTGCGGCATGAGGGATAGGTAGAATCAAATGAAAAAGCAGTGCTCCCCACATTACAAGGAGCACGCCATTTGCAAATACCTGATCAAACAGTGTTTGCATGCTTAGTCGCCTACTTTAGTAGGGCAACCATTTTGATAACCATTTCAGAAGAGCTTTGTGCTGCTAGTGGCAGGAACTCTTCAAAGCTCATTGGTGATTCTTTGTCTGCAACATCAGAGATTGCACGAACAACCACAAATGGTACCTGGAACTGGTGACAAGCTTGAGCAATTGCAGAAGCTTCCATTTCTACAGCTACTACTGATGGGAAGTGCTTACGGATGAACTCTTGGCGTTCTGCAGTGCAAACAAACGCGTCGCCAGTACAGATAAGACCACGAACCGCGTGCTTGTCTTCCATTTGAGCTAGCGCTTGCTCAGCGACTTTCATTAGGTTCTCGTCTGCTCTGAATGCCGCTGGTTGACCTGCCATTTGACCGATTTCGTAACCGAAAGCTGTTACGTCTGCGTCGTGGTGACGCACTTCGGTAGAGATAACCACATCACCAAGGTTTAGAGTTGAATCAAAACCGCCAGCAGAGCCAGTGTTTAGAACGACATCTGGTTGGTATTCGCTTAGTAGGATAGAAGTACCAACTGCTGCAGCTACTTTACCAATGCCTGATTGAAGCAAAACAACGTCAACACCATTTAGCTGACCAGAGAAAAAGGTACAACCGCCTTTATTAACTTCAGTAATGTCTGAAATAGCTGCTTTTAGGATCGCAACTTCTTGCTCCATTGCGCCAATGATGCCGATTTTCATGTGTAGTCTCTTAATTAAAAATATTTAAACAGTAGAGCGAAATTGTAGCATGGATAAGAAGCGTCGAGCGACTGCCCAGAAGCACTTCTCATCCGAATAGTGTGGATTTACTCCAGTATTCTTTGTCTATTTGATTAGACCTTCGCTTTGCAAGCTAGCACGGAGTTGTTCTGCTCGTTTACGGTTCACACCAAAATCAGAGTAGCCTGTACGAGACTCGGAGCGAACGATGAGCTTGTCTCCATCGACTTTTAGCTCAAGGTCATCGACAAAGCGCATGATGCGTAAGGTGCACTCAACACGCAGGTAATCATCGGTTTTGTTGGCCGTTTTCGCGCCCGGCAAAGTTAGAGCAACTTGCTCAATGGCATCAAGGTTTGCTGAATCGGATAGTTCGTACGCAGCCAAAGCATGTTGTTCACGGTCATCTTGTGTTGATACGCAATTAGGTTTGTCACCACAAGGTGATGAGGTTCTGTCTTTCATGTCCGTGATTCCTTGGCTGCAAGCGGTCAATGTTAAAAGTGATAGCGAGAGGAGAGCGGCTTTTTTCATTGTGTTTCCTATGGCTTGTTTTTAATTCTAATTGTAGTTATCAGAATTGGCTTGTTTGCTGTTTTTTGTTCCGCTTGTGATAAACGTATCTAATTCAAAAAAGGATCCATAATTGGATCCTTTTTTATAGTAACGAACTGAGTAATAAAGGAAACCCACTCACACTTCTAGGTAATCTAATATCCCTTCAGCGGCTTTGCGGCCTTCATCGATAGCGGTCACCACTAAGTCAGAGCCGCGAACCGCATCGCCACCTGCAAATATTTTGCTGTTGGTGGTTTGGTACTGAAACTCTTGCTGACCGGGCGCTTTAATACGGCCCCATTGATCAAGTTCGACACCGAAAGGTTCTAACCATTCCATAGCGTGAGGTTGGAAACCAAATGCCATGATCACGGCATCGGCTTCAAGAATGTGCTCACTGCCTTCAACCGGTTCTGGGCGACGACGACCTGCTTCATCAGGTTCACCTAATGCGGTTTTCACGACTTTAACGCCAGCAACATGCCCAGAGCTATCAAGCTCTAAGCCGATAGGCTGGAGGTTAAACTTGAATTTCACGCCTTCTTCACGTGCATTCTTCACTTCACGGCGAGAGCCTGGCATGTTGGCCTCATCTCGACGATAAGCACACACCACATCAGCCGCATTCTGACGAATAGAGGTTCGAACACAGTCCATTGCGGTATCACCACCACCAAGCACGACGACTTTCTTACCTTGCATATCGATGAATGGGGTTGGGTTTTCCAGCTCCATGACCTTGTAGGTATTCGAAATTAAGAATGGCAGAGCGTCATAAACACCCGGTGCATCTTCATTATCTAGACCGGCGCGCATGTTTTTATAAGTGCCTACACCAAGGAAAACAGCGTCGTAATCATCGACCAGCTCTTGAAGTTGAATGTCTTTGCCAACTTCGGTATTCATTCGGAATTCAACGCCCATCTCGCTAAAGATGCGGCGACGATTCTCCATGATACCTTTCTCAAGCTTGAACGATGGAATACCAAAAGTGAGGAGACCACCTATCTCTGGGTAACGATCAAACACAACGGCTTTCACACCATTACGTACTAAGATATCAGCCGCCGCAAGACCAGCTGGACCCGCACCGATGATTGCGACCTTTTTATCGGTCCATTCAACGTGAGACATGTCTGGCTTCCAACCCATCTCAAAGGCTTTATCGGTAATGTACTTTTCAATGTTACCTATGGTGACGGCACCAAAATCGTCATTGAGGGTACAAGAGCCTTCACACAAGCGGTCTTGAGGGCACACACGGCCACATACTTCTGGCAGGCTGTTGGTCTGGTGAGATAGTTCAGCTGCTTCGATAATGCGCCCTTCATTGGCAAGCTTAAGCCACTGAGGGATGTAGTTGTGAACTGGACATTTCCATTCACAATAAGGGTTACCACAATCTAAACAGCGGTCTGCTTGTGCTTTGGCTTGCTGTTTAGTGAACGGTTCGTAGATCTCTACAAACTCAATCTTACGTATCTTGATTGGTTTCTTCGCTGGGTCTACGCGATTCACATCAATAAATTGGTATACATTCTGGCTCATTATTGGCTCCTTCCAATTATTGCGCTTGAACACGAAGTTCAGCTGAGCTGCGGCTTTGGTGGCCGAGCAAGGTGTTGAGATCCGCCGTCTTTGGTTTCACTAGATAGAACTTCGGAATCCATTCATCAAAGTTCGCCAGAATAGCTTCAGCATGTACTGAGCCCGTCTCTTCTAAGTGCTCTGCAATTAAGCCACGCAGATGTTCTTGGTGGATATATAAGTCAGATAGGGAAAGCGCCTCAACTGACTCGTTGTTCACTCGACCTTGGAAGTCTTCATTCTTATCCATGACATAAGCGAAGCCGCCCGTCATACCAGCACCGAAGTTAACGCCAGTTGCGCCAAGAATGGCAACAATACCGCCTGTCATGTATTCACAAGCGTTGTCACCCGCCCCCTCAATCACGGCAACCGTGCCTGAGTTGCGTACGCCAAATCGTTCGCCTGCGGTACCTGCTGCAAATAACTTGCCTCCGGTTGCCCCATACAAGCAGGTGTTACCTATGATGGTTGCTTCGTTACAAGTAAATGCGGTGCCTTGGTGAGGCTTAATGACTACCTTACCGCCAGCCATGCCTTTACCAACATAGTCATTGGCATCGCCTGTTAGATACAGCTCAACGCCGCCAGCATTCCAAACTGCGAAAGATTGGCCTGCAGTACCGTCTAAGTACAATTTGATTGGTGAGCCTGCCATGCCTTGGTTGCCGTATCGCTTAGCAATTTCGCCAGAGATACGAGCACCAATCGAACGGTCTGTATTAATAACGTTGTAGTAAAGGCTGGTGGATTGTCTTTTCTCAATCGCATCGAGTGCATCGTCTAGGATCTGCTGGTTGAGCTGAGCCTTATCAAATGGCGCGTTTGGTTCGGTCCAATACAGAGGATGCCCCTCTGGTGATACCGGAGCTTCCAGTATCGATGAGAGATCCAGTTTACTCTGTTGCGCAGTCAGGCCTTCAACAGCCTCCAGTAAATCTGTGCGTCCGATTAGGTCAGTGAGTTTTTCTACACCAAGGTCAGCAAGGTGTTGGCGAACTTCATCGGCTAAGCCTGTAAAGTAGTTCACCACCATGTCTGGTAGCCCTTTGAAATATTCGCGGCGCAATGTTTCATCTTGAGTCGCAACGCCTGTCGCACAGTTATTGAGGTGGCAGATTCGTAAGAATTTACAACCCATTGCCACCATCGGTGCAGTACCAAAGCCAAAGCTTTCAGCACCGAGAATCGCGCCTTTAATCACATCGAGACCGGTTTTCAGACCACCATCAACTTGCAGGCGGATCTTATGACGAAGGCCGTTAGCAACCAGTGCTTGCTGAGTTTCTGCTAACCCAAGTTCCCAAGGGCAACCCGCGTATTTTACCGAGGTTAGTGGGCTAGCTGCGGTACCGCCATCGTAACCAGAAATAGTGATCAGATCGGCGTAGGCTTTTGCTACACCAGTCGCGATAGTACCAACACCTGGTTCAGACACTAACTTCACAGAAACCAAAGCTTTAGGGTTAACTTGCTTAAGGTCGAAAATCAGCTGAGCCAAATCTTCGATTGAGTAGATATCGTGGTGTGGAGGAGGAGAGATCAGAGTGATACCCTGAACCGAGTATCTCAGTTTGGCGATTTCTGCCGTCACCTTATGACCTGGCAGTTGGCCACCCTCTCCAGGTTTAGCGCCTTGTGCGACCTTGATTTGCAGAACATCTGCATTGGTTAGGTAATGTGGTGTGACACCAAAACGACCAGACGCAATCTGCTTGATGCGTGAGTTACGGTCGGTACCAAAGCGTCGTGGATCTTCACCACCTTCGCCAGAGTTTGAGTAACCACCCAAGCGGTTCATCGCCATCGCTAATGCTTCATGCGCTTCTGGGCTCAGAGCACCAATCGACATTGCAGCTGAGTCAAAGCGCTTAAAGAGATCGCTACTCGGCTCGACTTGCTCAAGGGCTAATGGTTTATCGGCTTTCTTCAGGCTCATTAAGTCACGTAACATAGCCGCAGGGCGAGCATTGACTTGCTTTGCAAAAGAGAGGTAATCCGATGTTTCGCCAGTTTTTACTGCGGTTTGCAGTGTACCGACCACGTCTGGGTTATAAGCGTGATATTCACCACCATGGACGTATTTCAGTAAACCACCGTGCTCGATTGGCTTACGCTTGGTCCATGCTTTACGCGATAGGTTGTAAATATCTTGCTGGAAATCGCTAAAGCTTGCGCCTTGGATTCGAGTAGTGACTCCACGGAAACAGAGCTCAACGACGTCAGAATGTAGGCCAACGGCTTCGAAAAGCTGCGAACAGCGGTAAGAAGCAATGGTTGAAATACCCATCTTCGACATGATCTTATACAGACCTTTGTTGATGCCGTTTTGGTAATTCTGCATCGCTGCGCGATAGTCTTTGTCTAAAGAGCCATCATCGAGCATCTTGCCTAAGGCTTCATAAGCAAGGTACGGATAAACCGCAGTCGCACCAAAGCCAAGTAGTACCGCGAATTGGTGTGGATCGCGAGCGGTTGCTGTTTCCACTACGATGTTGGCATCACAACGTAGGTTGGTATCAGCAAGGCGAGCCTGCACTGCACCAACCGCCATTGCTGCTGGAATTGGCAGTTTACCTTTCTCTAAACCTTTATCTGACAACACAACTAAAACCGCACCGTCACGTACTTCTTGTTCCGCACGATCACATACGGCATTGATGGCTTGTTCGAGATCTTGCTGAGCTGGATCGTAGTGCATGCTTAGGATCGCATGGCGGTAGTGCTTTTGATTCAGTTGCAGAAGTTGCTGCATGTCTGAGTAAAGAAGAACAGGAGAATCAAATGTCACACGATAGGCGTGACCATCTGTTTCACAGAACACGTTCATCTCTTGGCCAATGCTGGTGGCGAGCGACATCACGTGCTTTTCACGTAGAGGATCAATCGGTGGGTTGGTGACTTGGGCAAACTTCTGACGGAAATAATCAGTGACTAGTCGCTCTTTCGAAGAGAGTACTGCCATTGGCGTGTCGTCGCCCATTGAGCCGACCGCTTCCTGTCCCATGTCACCAAGCACGCGTAATACTTGATCGGACTCTTCGTTGCTCATCGCAAACTGTTTTTGGTAGGTTTTGAGCGTGTCATCGTCGAAGCTACGCTTACCCACCTGGTCATCATCGAGTTCTGAAAATGGTGTTAGCTTGTGAACGTTCTTTTCCATCCACTCCTTATATGGGTGACGGCCTTTGAGGTCATTGTCGATCTCATTAGATTGCCATAGCTTGCCGCGGCGAGTATCGATAACCAGTAGCTCACCTGGCCCAACACGGCCTTTTTCTGCGACTTCATCTGGCGCATAGTTCCAGATACCAACCTCTGATGCCAGCGTGATTAGGTTGTCTTTGGTAATGACATAGCGCGCAGGACGCAGGCCATTTCTATCGAGGTTACATGCAGCGTAACGACCGTCAGACAGAACGATGCCAGCAGGGCCATCCCACGGTTCCATGTGCTTGGAGTTGAAGTCGTAAAATGCGCGCAGATCTGGATCCATATCTGGGTGGTTCTGCCAAGCGGGCGGAACCAGCATACGCATAGCTCGGAACACATCCATACCACCGGCTAGGAATAGGTCGAGCATGTTATCTAGGCTTGAGGAGTCAGAGCCCGTTTCATTCACGAAAGGTGCGGCGGTCTGCAAATCTGGCAGCAGTGGTGAAGCAAATTTATAGGCACGAGCCTTGGCCCACTGACGGTTACCCTCGATGGTATTGATCTCACCATTGTGCGCTAAATAACGGAATGGCTGCGCGAGAGGCCAACGTGGTTGTGTGTTAGTCGAGAAACGCTGGTGGAACAAACATATTGCTGATTCCATACGTAAGTCTGCAAGATCGAGGTAAAATCGCGGAAGATCGGCAGGCATACACAAGCCTTTGTAGACCATCACTTGTGTTGAAAGGCTACAGATATAGAAATCTTTGTCTTCGGTGATCTGTTTTTCAATTCTGCGACGCGCGATGTATAAGCGGCGTTCGATATCACGCTCACGCCAACCGGCCGGCGCAGAGATAAATACTTGCTGAATATTTGGAACAGAATCTTTTGCGATAGGACCTAATACTTCGGTATTGGTCGGAACTTCACGCCAACCAGCAACGGTCAATGTCTCTTGGGCGAGCTCTTTATTGACGATCTCTTGTGCTGATTGAGCTTTGATTGGATCTTGGCTGAAGAAAATCATGCCAATAGCGTATTGCTTGCCGAGATTAAAATTATTCTCTTCTGCAATAATTCTTAGATAGGAATCGGGCTTCTGTAGTAGTAAGCCACAGCCATCTCCAGTTTTACCATCCGCGGCGATACCACCACGGTGTGTCATGCGATCTAGGGCTGAAATAGCAGTTCTCACCAACTTATGACTAGGTTGGCCTTCCATTTGCGCTATTAAACCAAATCCACAGTTGTCTTTTTCAAGACTAGGATCATATAGAGCCATTGCAATTCTCCCTTTTGCTTCTCTGTCATCCAGACAGTAAATGACTAACTATTCATGTACTTGTTATTTTTTATAAACTTACCATTTTTTAGCTAGTTCAACGTTATCCTTTGTGTTAACAAAACCCAGTGGCTTTATTTTCACCAGTTTTACAACGTATAGCTAATTGTGTTTAAGGTCAAGTTCATGGTTAATTATCATGCATAAACGCGATTAACCACGTAATAATCTAAAATACTCGATTGATATCAATTAGATATGAATAGGAAATGTTAATGATATTTAACATTTATTTTCAGCCCTAAACCACCTACTTCAGTAGGTGGTTATCATTCAGTTTGGCTTTGCCTGTAGTTCTACCCATGTTAAATGCTCCCTTGATTTTTAGCGAAGTCAAAGAGGACAAATAACATGAGCAGATATAATCAAGCTTCCCACGTATTTTGGAGATGTCAATATCACATAGTGTGGACACCAAAGTATCGATTTAGGATTTTGAAAAACAATGTAGGTAAAGAAGTTTATCGATGTATAAACGGCAAAATAGCTTTAAAACTCTTTAGTAAATTTCCATATTTAAGGAGAAACAAACTCTGGGGTAACCACTTTTGGCAAAGGGGCTATTTTGTCGATAGCGTAGGGGTTAATGAAGAAATCATTCGACGCTATGTAAGACATCAAGAGAAAAAAGAGCGCGTGGAGCAGCAGCAACTGGCGTTGGACTAAACAAAGGCCCCCTTTTAGGGGGCTCACACAAAGCCACCTTCTTTAGAAGGTGGTAATTTACAGTAAGGGCGCATCTGTAGTAACAAAATGCTAGATAGAAAAAAGGCTAGCATCGAGTGCTAGCCAAATATAAAAGTTAGGAAGGGTGTTGCTTTTCCTCTAGGCTAACGTCATTGACGTTAGCCTGAGAAATATTATGCGGAAAGCATGAGTGAATCGGCTTTCGCTTCTAGGTTTGAGTTGCCCATTAAGAAGTCATCAATCGCAATTGCACATTCACGACCTTCGTTAATGCAGCGAACGACTAAAGACTGACCTGTACGCATATCACCAGCGGCAAAAACGCCTTTCTGGTTTGTTGCATAACCTTCAGAAGCAACGTTACCGCGCTCGTCCAGTTTGATATCAAGTTGAGCAAGTACACCGGTTGGCTCTGGGTGTAGGAAACCCATCGCTAGGAATGCTTGGTCACATGGAATCACACGCTCTGAGTTTGCTACTTCGTCAAAAGTAGGGCGCTCACCTGGTGCTGCATCTTTCCACACGATATCGGCGATACGTAGACCGGTCACTTCGCCTTGATCGTTACCGATGAACTCTTTGGTCAAGATGTTCCAGTGACGTTCACAGCCTTCTTCGTGAGAAGTCGTGGTCTTCATGATCATCGGGTATTGAGGCCAAGGCATGTTTGCAGGACGCTTCTCTGGTGGGATCGGCATGATCTCAACCTGAGTAATGCTCGCTGCTTTGTGACGGTTTGATGTACCTACACAGTCAGAGCCAGTATCACCGCCACCGATAACCACAACGTGCTTATCTTTAGCGTGAATCTCTTCACCTTTTAGGTCCATGTCGTTTGCACGGCGGTTGTTTTGGCCAAGGAATTCCATAGCAAAATGAACGCCTTTCAATTCACGGCCTGGGATTGGTAGGTCACGAGGAACCGTAGAACCACCAGTTAGCAATACCACATCAAACTCTTGGCGTAGCTGTTGAGCGTTAACATCAACACCAATGTGTTGATTCACTTTAAATTCAACGCCAGCTTCAGCCATTAGGTTGATCTTACGATCAATCACGTCCATGCCCAGTTTGAAATCTGGGATACCGAAACGCAGTAGGCCGCCAACTTTCTCGTCACGTTCAAATACCGTCACTGAGTGGCCAGCGCTGTTTAGCTGCTCAGCTGCGGCTAGACCTGCAGGGCCAGAGCCAACGATCGCTACGGTTTTACCTGTGCGAGAGCGAGGCGTTTTTGGTTTTGCGTACCCTTCACGGTACGCAGTTTCTACAATCGTTTTCTCGATATTACAGATGGTGATTGGGTCTTGGTTAATACCTAGTACACAAGCACTCTCACAAGGAGAAGGACACACACGACCTGTAAACTCAGGGAAGTTATTGGTCGAGCTTAGGATGTTCCAAGCTTCTTCCCAGCTGTCACGGTAAACCGCGTCATTAAATTCTGGGATGATGTTACCAATTGGACAACCGCTGTGACAGAAAGGTACGCCACAGTCCATACAACGAGATGCTTGAGTATTGATCTTGTCGCCAAACTCTTCGTTAAGTACGAACTCTTTGTTGTCTTCAATACGAACCGATGGATCGAGCTTCTTTGGAAGCTCGCGACCGTGTTCTAAAAATCCAGTAGGCTTACCCATTATACTGCCTCCACTTCTTCCGTTTGTGCCTGTTGTGCTTCAGCTTTACGCTTCTCAAGAACTGCTTTGTAGTCGCGTGGCATTACTTTAATTAGTGATGCAACACTTGCTTCAAAGTTGTCTAGGAAAGACTGAGCAACTTCACTTCCTGTGAATTCAACGTGCTTGGTTAGCATATCTAGTAGAAGATCTTTATCTTCTTGTTCAATTGGATCTAGGTCTACAAGTTCTGGGTTAAGCTTGGTTTCGAAGTCACCGCCTTTATCCCAAACATAAGCGACACCGCCACTCATACCCGCAGCAAAGTTACGACCTGTTGAGCCAAGGATAACGGCAACACCGCCAGTCATGTATTCACAACCGTGGTCACCAACGCCCTCAACAACAACCTTCGCACCTGAGTTACGAACACAGAAACGTTCACCAGCCATACCGCGAATGAAAGATTCACCGGAGGTCGCACCGTAGAAACATACGTTACCAACCACGATGTTATCTTCAGCAACGATAGATGATTTCGCATCTGGGTACAGTACCAAAGTACCGCCAGACAGACCTTTACCCCAGTAATCGTTCGCGTCGCCTTCTACTTCGAACTTAACGCCTTTCGCAAGGAACGCACCGAAAGATTGGCCAGCACTACCGTGGAACTTAACGCTCATTGGTTGTGGTAAACCTTGGTCTTTGTAAACCTTCGAGATTTCGTTCGACAGCATGGTACCCGCAGAGCGGTCCGTGTTGATGATTGGGAAGGTCGCATTTACAGCTTCACCTTTCTCAAGTGCAGGAATCGCAGCTTGGATCAACTTGCGGTCTAGAACATCTTCTAGGTTGTGGTTTTGTTGAGTCTGGTTGTAGATACCATCTTCTTCACGAGCCTGCTCAATGTGCAGTACAGGTGTTAGATCTAGGTTTTTGTACTTCCAGTGGCCGATGTCGTCACGAACTTTAAGTTTGTGCGATTGACCAACCATCTCATCGATAGAGCGGAAGCCAAGTTCAGCCATTACTTCACGTAGACCTTCAGCCATGTATTGGAAGAAAGTCACTACGTCCTCTACGCGGCCGTCGAAACGCTCACGCAGTGTTTTGTTTTGTGTCGCGATACCAACAGGACATGTATTCTTGTGACACTTACGCATCATGATACAGCCTTCAACGACCAATGCTGCTGTTGCTACGCCCCACTCTTCAGCACCAAGTAGTGTTGCTACTGCAAGGTCACGTGGTGTTTTCATCTGACCATCAGACTGAACAACGATACGGTTACGTAGGCCGTTTTTCAGTAGTGTTTGGTGCGTTTCCGCTAGACCCAGCTCCCAAGGCAGACCTGTGTGACGGATAGAAGACATCGGAGATGCACCCGTACCGCCATCAAAACCTGCGATCAGTACTACGTCAGCTTTCGCTTTTGCTACACCCGATGCAATCGTACCTACACCAGCTTCTGATACTAGCTTCACGTTGACACGACCGTTACGGTTCGCGTTTTTCAGATCGTAGATTAGCTGAGCCAAATCTTCGATTGAGTAGATATCGTGGTGTGGCGGTGGTGAGATTAGACCTACGCCTGGAGTCGAGTGACGCGTCGCACCGATCCAGTCATCAACCTTATCACCAGGTAGTTGACCACCTTCACCAGGTTTCGCACCTTGAGCCATCTTGATTTGCAGCTCATCAGCGTTCGATAGGTAGTAAGACGTTACACCAAAGCGACCAGAAGCCACCTGTTTGATAGCAGAACGTTCCCAGTCACCGTTTTCTTTGCGTTCGAAACGTGCTGGATCTTCACCACCTTCACCTGAGTTTGATTTCGCACCGATGCGGTTCATTGCAACAGCCAGTGTTGAGTGAGCCTCATGCGAGATAGAGCCAAAGCTCATTGCGCCAGTAGCGAAACGCTTAAGGATATTCTCAATTGGTTCTACTTCTGCTAGAGGAATAGAGCCTGCTGGGTTTTTGATGAAATCAAGTTGACTACGTAATGTTGCTGCGTTGTCGCCTTGGTCATCGACTGCTTTTGCGTACTTCTTGAACTGACCGTAATCTTTGTTACGCGTCGACTCTTGAAGTAGAGAGATGGTTTCTGGGTTAAATAGGTGTTTCTCACCACGTTGTTTCCACTGGTAAACACCGCCAACATCAAGGATTTGAGCTGGGATTTCACGAGCTGGGTAACCAACACGGTGACGAACAAGCACTTCACGTGCGATGTCGTCGATGGTTAGACCTTGAATACGAGAAACCGTACCTGTGAAGTATTTTTCAACTACTGACTTGCTGATACCAAGTGCTTCAAAGATCTGTGCACCGTGGTAAGACTGCAGTGTCGAGATACCCATCTTAGAGAAGATCTTCAGTAGACCGCCGTTAACACCTTTACGGTAGTTATCGAAGAACTCACGTGGGTGAACGTTCGGGTCTAGTTTCTTAGTACGTTGTAGTTCAACAATCGTTTCAATCACTAGGTATGGGTTAACTGCGTTTGCACCATAGCCAAGAAGCGTTGCGAAGTGGTGTGTTTCACGAGCATCACCCGTTTCAACCACGATGTCACACTTAGCACGTAGGCCTTTACGGATTAGGTGGTGGTGTACCGCGCCAACCGCCAGCATTGCTGGAATTGCAGCGTGGTTAGAGTTAACCGCACGGTCAGTCAGTAGGATGATAGAGTAACCATCAATCACGGCATCTTCTGCGTATTGGCAAATACGTTTTAGTGCACGCTCTAACTTACCTTGGTCTCCATTTGCTTGGAATACGATATCCAGCGTCTTCGCTTGAAGGTGCTCGTTATCGATAGCACGCAGCTTTTCTAACTCAGAGTTAGACAGTACTGGAGACTCAAGCTCTACCTTTTGACAGTGTTCAGGTGTTTCTGAGAGTAGGTTCTGATCTTTACCTAGGTAAGTGTTCAGAGACATAACCATACGCTCACGGATCGGGTCGATCGGTGGGTTAGTTACCTGTGCAAACAGCTGCTTGAAGTAGTTTGAAAGGTGCTGCGATTGGTGAGAAAGAATCGCTAGCGGCCAGTCAGCACCCATTGCAGAAAGTGGCTCATAGCCGGTTTTCGCAAGGGGTAGAATGATTTCGTTCACTTCTTCAGAGCTCACACCAAACGATTGTTGTTTGTGGAGAAGTTTCTCTGGAGAAGGTTGGCTAAATTCGTTGCTCGCGTCTGGTAGCTTTTTCAGGCTCAGAAGGTTCTCTTCAACCCATTTTTCGTAAGGTTGAGATTTCGCGATGCCATCTTTCACTTCTTCATCAGAAATGATGCGGCCTTGCTCAAGGTCAGCAACGAAGATACGACCTGGTTGTAGACGACCACGGTATTCAACGTTTTCTGGTGCAATTTCAACAACGCCAGATTCAGACGCCATCACTAGGAAGTCGTCTTTTGTCACTGTGTAGCGAGAAGGGCGCAGACCGTTACGGTCGAGAGTTGCACCTACTTGAACACCATCAGTGAAACATACCGAAGCTGGGCCATCCCATGGTTCCATTACGTTCGCGTGGTACTGGTAGAATGCGCGACGAGTTGGGTCCATGTTTTTGTTTTCTTGCCATGCTTCCGGGATCATCATCATCAGCGCATGTGGCAGAGTACGACCAGACAGAACTAGAAGCTCCAATGCCATATCGAAGTTTGATGAATCCGAGCTACCTTCCTGACAGATAGGCAGTAGCATGTCGATTTCAGCTTGTGTGAATAGATCCGATTCTAGGATCGCTTCACGCGCTTTCATCCAGTTTAGGTTGCCGCGAACCGTATTGATTTCACCGTTATGTGCGATGTAACGGAAAGGCTGAGCTAGACGCCAACGTGGGAATGTATTGGTAGAGAAGCGAGAGTGTACTAGTGCTAGAGCCGTCACCATAGTTGGGTTTTGTAGGTCTAGGAAGTACTGAGGAACTTGTTCTGTTGTTAGCTGACCTTTGTACACCAACGTCTTGTAAGACATAGAGTTGATGTAGAAGTCATCACCGATATTTGAAACGCTTTCTAGACACACGCGAACGGTGTAGTTACGTAGAACGTACAGTTTGCGCTCAAGCTCTTCTGGAGTAATACCAGGGCCGCCAGAGATAAATACGTGTTCAAATTGAGGTTCAGTGCTTAGTGGGTCAGCACCAATCATTGAATTGTCCGTCGGAAGTTCACGGTAGCCGATCACTTCTAACTCTAGGCGTTGTGCATTGCGTTCTAGAATGTCGCGACACTGTGCACGTTTGTGTTCATCTTTAGGGAAAAGTACAACACCAACACCATATTTTTCAAAAGACGGCAGTTTAATTCCAAGCTTAACGGCTTCTTCAAGTAAGAATTCGTGCGGCTTCTGTAGCAGGATACCTGCACCATCACCAGAACACGGATCGCAGCCTTGGCCGCCACGGTGTTCCATACGTGCAAGCATATCGAGTGCTTGAGTTACTACATCATGAGATTTGCGATTCTTTAGATGCGCAACAAAACCGATACCACAAGCGTCATGCTCCAGTTCAGGAGTATACAGACCCTGTGAGTTCTGCTCTTGATCTACCATAGATACATCCTTCCAGTTAAATCTAGGCGCAACTTCTTTGTATAAAGTCAGCCTTGTCCTTTTATATTTATGAGTCTAAACCGGCCTGTGTTGGCGGTTTGAATCCTTTCCGTATCTCGCAGGAAAAGTATTGCGAGAAAAACAATCCTTGGTGATATCCGTTTATTTTTAGCCACAAACTAGTGGTTTATATAGGTGGGAGTTAGATATCACCGACTTATTAGCAAGTTTTCGTTGTAAGAAATTACACAAAAATAGCCAATATGTGTAAGTATCCTACAATTTTGTCTAGGCGAATTGCAATGAAAGTTGAACCGTGTAGACCATTTTTTTCGTTTTATTTTGAATTTTATGTCTAACAAATGTGCAACATTAGGCAAATAGAGCGACTTTTTTGCATGTTTATTGATATTTGATAGGTTGCTCGCAAAAAGCCTTGAGTAAACTAATTGGTCGAATTTTGCAGGGATGTAATTTTTTTTCAAAAAAGACTGATATTCATTCTTATTTACTTGAGCGCTTTGAAAATATGCAATTACATGAGTTGGTCAATACTATCGGCCAAGATCTTCAACGCCGTTATGGCGAAAAGGTTCACAAACTAACACTGCACGGCGGTTTTAGTTGTCCAAACCGAGATGGCACCATTGGCCGCGGAGGCTGCACTTTTTGCAATGTGGCTTCCTTTGCTGATGAACAAACTCAGGTTCAAAGTATTGCAGACCAACTAAAAGATCGTGCGGGTGAAATTGCTCGTGCTAAGAAGTATCTTGCTTATTTTCAGGCGTACACCAGTACTTATGCTGAGGTGCAAGTGCTCAAGAATATGTACGAAGAAGCGCTAAAAGCACCGGGCGCCGATATTGTAGGGCTCTGTGTTGGTACAAGACCTGACTGTGTGCCTGATTCTGTTTTGGAATTATTGGCTGGTTATGTTGAGAAAGGGTACGAGATCTGGCTAGAGCTCGGCTTACAAACGGCTAATAATGATACTCTTAAGCGCATCAATCGCGGTCATGATTTTGCGGTGTATGAAACGATCACCCAACGTGCACGTGCTCTCGGAATTAAGGTGTGTACTCACCTAATTGTTGGACTACCAAAAGAGACCAAAGCCGATAATCTTGAAACTTTAGATAAGGTATTAGCAGTCGATACAGATGGCATCAAGCTTCATGGCCTTCATATAGTAGAGGGAAGCACTATGGCCAAAGCATGGAAAGCCGGCAAGCTAGAAGCACCAAGCCTTGAAGAGTATGTCGAGATTGCTACTGATATTATCCAACGCACCCCTGCGAACGTGGTTTACCATCGTGTTTCATCTGCGGCAAGACGTCCTACGTTACTCTCTCCTTTATGGTGTGAGAACCGTTGGCTAGCGATGACAGAGATAGGTCGATCACTGGATAAAACCGGTGCACAAGGCATTAAAACAGGCTCTGCATTCGAGTACACATTACCTGTTTTAAACGCAACTGATTGATAGAAATGAGTGAGAGTAGGTAACAGCAGATAAAACCAACAAATAGTGGTAACATTTCCCTCACAGATTTTATGGTATAGATTGAGAGTAGATGGAACTGGTAATGACTTGGTTGTGGGATAGAGCGTATGGCTACGGTATTTATATCGTTCTCATACTGCTGTTTGCCCTGATCTGCTGGCATCTTTATGCTCGTTATCAGTCGCACATTGAACAACTGCTACTCTCTACGCCATCTCCTCTCTTTTTCGTTGATGTCCGAACCGGCGAGATCTTGTATGCCAACCGCCAAGCGATGCAATTGCTTGGTATTCGCCAGATTGGTATTCACTTTCGTTTTCCAACAGTAGAGAGCGAGAACAGCTTTCGCCATTACCTTACCAATCACATCAACTCTCGATCATTTGAGCAGAACTCGTTGTGGGCGCTGTCTGAGTTTGAATCTTTCAAGATCAATCTTGTGGGGCGTAAGATCCGCTTTAGAAGCAAAAAGTCATGGATGATTCACGCATCCCCCTATAAGAACACTAATGAAGAGTTGTCCCAAGAGCTGCGTGAACTGAACGTTGCACGAACGGCTTTGGACTCTTTGTCTGAACTGATCTACGTAAAAGATCAAAAGGGTGAACTGCTCGCGAGTAATCGCTCGTTTAAAAAGTTTTGGCATGGCCGCCCGGAAGAGGGCACCTTGAGCGTTTCAGGTGGTGCACTGAAAGG
This sequence comes from Vibrio sp. Isolate22, assembly GCF_022398115.1. Classification (NCBI taxonomy): domain Bacteria; kingdom Pseudomonadati; phylum Pseudomonadota; class Gammaproteobacteria; order Vibrionales; family Vibrionaceae; genus Vibrio; species Vibrio sp. Isolate22. The sequence goes on from NZ_JAKEUW010000008.1 coordinate 101,374, forward strand.
GCGCGTTAGTGAGCGTTCATGGACAACTGACCAAGATGGTAAAAGCTGCCTACTCGAAACGTACCAAAGCGTCTTACTTTCTCAAGATGGGGAAAATATAGGGACACTTTCTATTAGTCATGATGTGACCGATTGGCATGACATGCAGCAACAACTACGTGGCGAAATGGAGAAGCGGAAAGACACCGAGGTGGCACTTGCGCAAAGAGACACTATCTTACAAAACATCTTGGAAGCTAGCCCAGATTCGATCGGTATCTTTAATGAAAACATGGTTTATCAAGCGTGCAATAAACCTTTTGTTACAGCGCTCGGGATCTCTGAAGTCAGTGACTTGATTGGTAAGCGACTACAAGATGTCGTGCCAAACAGTATGTATGTACGGATCTCTGAAACCGACCACCAGGTTCTTCATCAAGGTAAATCGCTGCGCTATATCGATAAGGTGATCTCTAGTGATGGTGAATACACTTGGTATGACGTGGTGAAGTCGCCATTTAGAGACCCTGCATCTAGCACCAATGGGGTGTTGATCATGGCTCGTGATATCACCGAGCGTTACCTTGCAGAGCAGAAGCTCGAAGAGGCGAACTTGGAGCTTGAACGTCTCAGCTTTATGGACAGTTTGACTCAGGTTTCTAACCGACGCCGCTTTGATGAACAGTTGTCGACACTGTGGCATTACCATGTGCGAGAGAAGTTGCCGTTGACCATCATGCTTTGTGACATCGACTTCTTTAAAGGCTACAACGACTACTACGGTCACCAACAAGGTGATGATGCGCTGATTCAAGTCTCTCAGGCGTTTAAGAAGGTACTTAACCGTTCGTCAGATTGTGTGGCTCGTTATGGTGGTGAAGAGTTTGGTTTTATTCTGCCAAACACAACCGCGGACGGAGCATTGATGGTCGCACAGCGAATTCATGATGAAGTGCTAAAGCTGGGGCTGATCCATGAAAAATCGACCGTTTCTGAGTTTATTACCGTCAGTATTGGTGTTATCTCTTATGTACCGACTCCTGAAGATGAGATGGAGTCTGCGGTAGCGTTAGCCGACAGTGCGCTTTATCAAGCGAAGTCTGATGGTCGAAATCGTTCGAGCGTGCATCCATCGTCGATTCGCTAAACAAATTTATCACTGACTTAGCCTTTATTTACTTGGGTTATCTGTTTTAAACAATATAACCCAGCTCTCTTGCTGCATGTGATGTAGCTAGCTTACCTCCTATCTTCAAACAGGGTAGAATGTTGCTAGTCTTATCGCATGGAGCGCTAAATGAAACCCATGAAAAATCTCGCCCAGTATTACGTGGATCTACTCGTAAAGCTTGGGATTGTCCGCTTTTCTATCTTACTCGCCTTAGCGCTTGTTGCCCTCGCTGTTGTCGTGCAAGTCGGTATCACTCTCGCACTTAAAGGTAATGTTGATGACATCGACATTGTCCGCTCAGTATTCTTCGGTTTAGTGATCACACCTTGGGCCGTTTACTTTCTGTCAGTGGTTGTTGATCAGCTGGAAGAGTCTCGTCAACGGTTGGCGAAGTTAGTCTCTAAACTTGGTGATATGCGAGAGCGCGACCAAGAGCTGAATAATAAGTTGCAGCTTAATATCGAGAAGCTCAATCAAGAAATTGAAGAGCGTGAGAAGGCCGAAGAGGCGCGTGCTGAAGCGATGCATGACCTAGAGAATGAAGTATTTCAGCGTGAGCGCACTCAGCTTGAACTTGCAGAGCGAACGGCACTGCTGCGCTCGTTTATCGATGCCTCGCCTGACCTTATTTACTACCGTAATGAGGACGGCGTGTTCTCGGGTTGTAACCGAGCAGTTGAGGAGCTCACTGGCAAGACAGAAAAAGACTTGGTGGGTTTGACGCCGTGGGATGTGTACAGCAAAGAAATCGCTCAGCAAGTTGTTGAAACCGATAAGAAAGTTTTTGCCGACAACCAGGCACTCACCTACGATCAATGGCTCGAATACCCAGATGGGCGTAAGAGCTACTTCGAACTGCGTAAGGTGCCTTTCTACAGTAAAGATGGTCGCCACCTTGGTTTGGTGGGCTTTGGTCGTGATATTACCGAACGCAAAGAACACCAAGAGTCTATCGAGAAAGCGAGTCGCGATAAGACCACCTTTATTTCTACTATTAGCCACGAGTTAAGAACACCGCTTAATGGCATTATTGGCTTAAGCCGCATGTTGCTTGATAGCCAGCTGACCAGTGAGCAGCGCAAACAGATGCAAACCATCAAAGTGAGCGCTGTAACACTGGGTAATATCTTCAACGATATTATCGATATGGATAAGTTCGACCGTCGCAAGCTTGAGCTATTCCCAACCCCGATCAACTTTGAAGACTTTGTTGTGGAGATCGAAAGTATCTCGGCACTGATGGCTGAACAGAAAGGTTTGAGGTTCGACTTAGAACGATTGTCTGATCTTCCTGTGGCTGTTGAAGTTGATGGTACTCGTTTGAGACAGGTGCTGTGGAACCTTGTTAGTAACGCGATGAAGTTCACCAAAGATGGTGGCGTGGTGATGACGGTTAGCGCCGATATTGATGGTGACTTTGCTAACATCACTATGGAAGTTGAAGACACAGGCATTGGTATTCCTGAAAGTGAGCTCGAGAAAATCTTCGCGATGTACTATCAGGTGAAATCAGGCACCGATAACTTGCATGCAGTGGGAACCGGTATTGGTCTTGCTGTCTCTAAACAGTTGATCAACATGATGGATGGTGACATTGAGGTAACCAGTGAAGAGGGCTTTGGTAGTACCTTCACGGTTTCGATTCGTGTGCCTGTTAATCATGATACTCAAGCCTTGATTAAGACACCTCGAAAACAGTCGAACCTTAAGATCTTCATGGTTGAAGATATCGAACTCAATATCACGGTTGCGCGCTCTCTGTTGGAGAGCCTAGGTCATGAAGTGACGGTGGTGATGACTGGTAAAGAGGCACAAATTGCCTTCAACCCAGAAGACTATGACTTGGTATTGTTGGATATCCAGCTACCAGATATGACAGGCTTCGATATTGCCCAGTACTACCGTGAGAAATACACCCAATTACCGCCGTTAGTGGCATTGACTGCGAATGTACTAAGTAACAAGCAAGAGTACTTCCAGAAAGGTATGGATGAAGCGATCAGTAAACCGCTATCCGTGAGAGCGATTCAAGATGTGATCAGCGAACTTATCGAGGATGCACCAGAGGCTGTGAAAGAAGCCGGAGCGACCAAAAAGGTAGAGGAGAGTAAGCCGACGATTTCTTCGATTGACACCAGTTTGCTTGATATTGATATGCTAGAGTCTTATGTTGACATTGTTGGGCCGAAGCCGGTTTTAGATAGCATCGTGATGTTTGAAGATATGATGCCGGAGTATATGGAAATATTGAACTCCAATATGGTCGCGAAAGACCAAGCCAGTATCGTTTCTGAGGCGCACAAGATTAAAGGTGCTGCAGGTTCAATTGGTTTGAAGCGCATCCAGCAAGTGGCTCAGAAAGCTCAATCTCCAGACCTACCAGCTTGGTGGGAAAACATTTCAGATTGGGTCGATGAGATTAATAACGAATACCAGAATGACATTGAAGTCTTAAAGAGTTGGTTAAACCAAAGGTAGAAGAATAATGAAAAAATTAGCATTTGCCGCATGCGTAGTGGCATTAGCGGGCTGTGCTGCACCACGAGTTGAGTGGCAGCAGGACAACCAAGTTGAAGTATCTGCAGCGACAGTCACAATGAAAAGCAACCTTTGGCACAACAAGATGCCAACGATCGGAGAGACTCAAGACAAGACTCTGCATGGCGCTATTTACCTAGAGTCAGATTCTGAATTACCAGCAACACTAGCGGTGGAGAGTGTGACCGTTAAGCAAGGTGCAGATACCTTGTTAGTAACGGCTGACGATCTTGATCTAAGAACGCACAGCGAGACTCAGTGGGAAGTTGCGTTTGTATGGCAGCTAGAGATTGACAGCGAAAAGCCTGTTGATGTTGCGGTTGAACTGAAAGACGGTGAAACGGTGAAGTGGCTGGTGGAGAAAGAGGTTAAGGTCGATACGGTTTACTAAACCTTATTCAATCCAGAACTACAAAAAAGGGAGAATGCGCTAGCATTCTCCCTTTTTAATAACTATTGATTGCGCTTCTACTGTAATAAAACACTCAGTGTTTAATGATTAGAAACGCCAATCTAATTAGTCTTCTAGGTCACCACAGAAGCGGTAGCCTTCACCGTGAATCGTAGCGATGATTTCTGGTGTACCAGAAACAGATTCAAAGTGCTTACGAATACGACGGATTGTTACGTCTACAGTACGATCGTGTGGCTTAAGCTCACGGCCTGTCATCTTCTTAAGAAGGTCTGCACGTGTTTGGATCTTACCTGGGTTCTCACAGAAGTGAAGTAGAGCACGGAACTCTGAACGAGGTAGCTTGTAGCCTTCGCCATCTGGGCTAACCAGAGAACGACTGTTGATATCTAGTACCCAACCGTTGAACTCGTACTTCTCAACGCTGCGCTTCTCTTCTTGAACAGAGCTTGTGCTCATTGAACGGTTAAGAAGGTTGCGTGCACGGATAGTCAGTTCACGAGGGTTGAAAGGCTTAGTGACGTAATCATCAGCGCCGATCTCTAGGCCTAGGATCTTATCAACTTCATTATCACGACCAGTTAAGAACATAAGCGCTACATTTGCTTGCTCACGTAGTTCACGCGCAAGTAGTAGGCCATTCTTACCTGGAAGGTTGATGTCCATAATTACAAGGTTAACTTGGTTGTCAGATAGCACTTGGTGCATCTCTTCACCGTCGCTAGCCTCAAAAACAGCATATCCCTCTGCTTCAAAAATACTCTTTAGAGTGTTACGAGTTACTTGCTCATCTTCAACGATAAGAATCTGCGGGGTTTGCATTTGGCGGTACCTAAATTTGTGACGAAACTGTGCTAATAGAATAAATTCTAGGCAAAAACATAACATACAGGTAATGTATTTTTGATGATAACTTAAAGTTTTCAAAAAAACACTTACTTCCAGCTATCTGCCTTCCTTGAAGTATTGCCCAATAACGTAGATCCAGTACGCCTTTCAATCATTCTTTTAGTGATTGCACCGGATTCTATAATGTTAACAGCATGCTAACAACGCGAGAATGTTAATTCCATTCACTTTGTTGATTTACATCAATTGCCGTATCGCAACAAACTTTAATAGTATGGCTACAACTTAACCAGTGGTATGGTGACTATTTAGCAGGAAAACCAGAATGATTATTCGAGATAGTAATCACATCTCGCCTGCTAACGAACTGATTATGAACCAAGGAAGCCGAAAGCTGTCTTGAGATTCTAGTAGATAAATATGTTCAATCAAGCCTAATTCAGTATTAGATTGAGCATAGAACAATGAAAAAAAAGGAATAATTTTTAATAACAATATAAAAGCATAGGGGCTCGCCTGATTTACAGGTTTGCCTTACTCATGGAGGATATATGCACGATATAACACCTGACTTATGTGATGAGTTTGAAAGCAAAGTCACCCTACTTAACCTACCTTTGCAGAACTTCGGACAACGTGGTGCGTTCTGGGGAAAAATTGTAACAGTTCGTTGTTATCACGATAATTCCAAGGTTCGTGAGGTTTTAGAGACCGACGGCAATGGTAAAGTGTTGGTAGTTGACGGAAATGGTTCGTGTCAAAAAGCGCTACTTGGCGACCAACTCGCTATTCTTGCTATAGAAAATGGTTGGGAGGGCGTGATTGTTAACGGCGCTGTGCGTGATGTTGGCATGATGTCGCAAATGGACTTGGGTGTTCAGGCGCTAGGTGCATCACCATTCAAAACAGAGAAGCGCGGTGTGGGCCAAGTGAATGTAACATTGACAGTGCACAATCAATTGATTCAGCCTGGTGATTACATTTATGCAGATTGGAATGGTGTGTTAATTTCATCTGAGCTGCTGCTCGAATCTTAGGTTATTTACCTATATCAAGCTTACTGGGTTAGAAGCGAAATCCTAATCCTACTTCGACACCTTGCTGCCACTCTTCGTAATCAAGGGTGGCATGCAAATCCAAGTTGTCCGTCAGTTGTACTCGGCTCGATACTTCAGCTGCGACAGACTTCTCATTCTCTTCAGTTTCATCTTTATAGGTATGAAGAGAACTGTTGAAAGAGATCCTTTCTGAGAACTGGTAACTGACACCGCTCAAGAATCCACTTTCGTGTTTCAATGATGCACTGTTGATCCGCGTACCGACATAAAGATCCACATCGTCAAACAAACTATAGGCGTAGCCACTGTCGACTTTCCAAGTATCGAAACTCTCATTGGACGCATTTTGGGATGAGATAAAGAATTTGTGTGCCGAACGATCAATCTGACCAGGCAATAAGGGCAAGCTATTCGCAGAACAAACGATAGGCATAGCAAAGGCTAAAAGAATAAGTAATCTCTTCACTTCCCACTCCTGATGTTATTTATTATTGTTCTTTGAACGTTATCGTTCAATTAAAGCACAGTTCTTGTACGCTTGCTGAACAATCGATATAGCATTTTGTTATGACCCTATATGAAATTGATTGCTTTTCTCTGTTCGTTAATCAAACTGCATCTTCGAATTGTCGGTGCACACTGGATGTTTTATCACTGAAATGACGGTTTGCTCTGAAAAACGCTTCGAATGTAAAAAAAACGCAACTTTTCATTGACGTCTAGTGGTAAAAATTGATACACGTAGAGTAAAGCACAAGCAGAGAATTTGATATGCAGCACGTAAGCCACCTAGTAATGACCACAACCATTATTATTACCGACATTAACATTGTTGGGGCAGGCTGCTAAGTAACGGATTTTAAAAAAAAGGCCTGTATCCAACAAGATACAGGCCTTTTTTTGTACCATTTTTATGACTTATGGAGAAAGGGATGCGCGTTTTAAAGTTTGGAGGTTCATCATTAGCTGATGCAGATCGTTTTTTACGAGCGGCTGATATCATCGCTAATAATGCCCAGCAAGAAGAGCTAGCCGTTGTACTATCGGCTCCAGGAAAAACAACCAATAAGTTGGTCGCTGTTATTGAGGCTGCACTGAAAAATGGTGAAGCTGAAGCACAAATTACAGAGATCGAATCTTCATTTAATACTCTGTTTGCAGAGATCAAAGCGGTTGTGCCTTCTATTGATGGTTCAGCGTTTCAAGAGCAGGTCGATACCTCTCTTACTCAGTTAAAGCAGTTCGTGAACGGCATCAACCTACTTGGTATGTGCCCGAACCACGTCAATGCTCGTATCATCAGTAAAGGTGAGCGAATCTCTATCCAGTTAATGAAAGCGGTACTGGAAGCGAAAGGCCAACCTGCAAGCCTGATTGACCCTGTTCAATACCTATACGCTAAAGGTGATCACCTAGAAGCTATGGTCGATGTGGATGTCTCTACTCAGAACTTCCAACAATCACCACTTCCGAAAGGCCACGTTAACATCATGCCTGGTTTTACTGCTGGCAATGAGAAAGGTGAGCTAGTCACGCTTGGTCGTAATGGCTCTGACTACTCAGCAGCTGTGTTAGCGGCGTGTCTACGTGCTGATTGCTGTGAAATCTGGACTGATGTAGATGGCGTTTACAACTGTGACCCGCGCTTAGTTGATGATGCTCGTCTGCTTAAGTCATTGAGCTACCAAGAAGCGATGGAGCTTTCTTACTTCGGTGCTTCGGTTCTACACCCTAAAACCATTGCGCCTATCGCACAATTCCATATTCCTTGTCTGATCAAAAACAGCTTTAACCCTCAAGGTGCGGGCACACTTATTGGTCAAGACACTGGTGAAGATAACCTAGCGATCAAAGGTATTACGACGCTAAGTGACCTAACGATGGTTAACGTATCTGGCCCTGGTATGAAAGGCATGGTTGGTATGGCGAGCCGTGTATTCGGTGCAATGTCTTCAGCGGGTGTGTCTATTGTTCTTATTACTCAGTCGTCTTCTGAGTACAGCATCAGTTTCTGTATCGAATCAGCTGACAAGTTAAAAGCTAAGCAAGTACTATCAGAGGCATTCGAACTTGAGCTTAAAGATGGCCTATTAGAGCCAGTTGAGTTCATGGACGACGTTGCTATCGTGACTCTGGTGGGCGATGGTATGCGTACTTCACGCGGCGTTGCTTCTCAGTTCTTCTCTTCTTTAGCTGAAGTGAACGTTAACATTGTGGCGATTGCACAAGGCTCATCTGAGCGTGCTATCTCGGCGGTTATCCCTGAAGACAAAATTTCAGAAGCAATCAAAGCGTGCCACGAGAACCTATTTAATTCTAAGCACTTCCTTGACGTATTCGTTGTTGGTGTTGGCGGTGTTGGTGGTGAACTTGTTGACCAGATCCAACGTCAGCAGGGCAAGCTGGCTGAAAAAGGCATCGTGATCCGCGTATGTGGTTTAGCAAACAGTAAAGGCTTATTGCTAGACAGTGAAGGCCTACCACTAGAACAGTGGCGTGATCGCATGTCGAGCGCGCCAGAAGAGTTCAGCCTAGCTCGCTTAGCGGCACTTGTTCAACGTAACCACATCATCAACCCTGTGTTGGTTGACTGTACGTCTAGCGAAGATATTGCAGCGCAGTATGCTGACTTCCTAGCGGCAGGTTTCCACGTAGTCACACCGAACAAGAAAGCAAATACAGCAAGTATGGCTTACTACCATCAGTTACGTGAAGTCGCACGTAACTCACGTCGTAAGCTGATGTACGAGACAACCGTAGGCGCAGGTCTACCAGTAATCGAAAACCTACAGAACCTAATCTCTGCAGGTGATGAGCTTGAGAAATTCAACGGCATTCTGTCTGGTTCTCTTTCTTACATCTTCGGTAAGCTTGATGAAGGCATGACGCTAAGCCAAGCAACGAACATTGCTAAAGACAACGGCTTTACTGAACCTGACCCACGTGACGATCTATCTGGTATGGATGTGGCGCGTAAGCTGCTTATCCTTGCTCGTGAAGCTGGCATGGCACTTGAGCTTGAAGATGTAGAAGTTGACCAAGCCCTACCACCAGGTTTTGATGATTCAGGTACGGTTGAAGAGTTTATGGCTCGCTTACCTGAAGCGGACGCTTACTTCCAAGAGCAATCAGCTATCGCAGCAGAAGAAGGCAAAGTACTTCGTTATGTTGGTGAAATCGCGGAAGGTAAGTGTAAGGTTCGTATCGCAGCTGTTGATGGCGACGATCCAATGTTCAAGATTAAAGATGGCGAGAACGCGCTAGCATTCTACAGCCGTTACTACCAACCAATCCCACTTGTTCTTCGCGGCTACGGTGCCGGTACTGAAGTAACAGCAGCAGGCGTATTCTCTGATGTGATGCGTACTCTTGGTTGGAAATTAGGAGTTTAGGAATGAGTTCAAGTGATATGGATGTTGTCGTTTATGCTCCTGCATCAATCGGTAATGTCAGTGTAGGCTTTGATGTACTGGGGGCCGCTGTGTCTCCAGTGGATGGCACATTGCTGGGTGACCGAGTTATGGTTAAAGCCGGTGATGAACCATTCTCGCTTAAAACCGCAGGCAGCTTTGTTTCTAAGCTGCCAACTGAAGCGAAAGAAAACATCGTCTACGACTGTTGGGTGGTGTTCTCTAGAGAGCTAGATAAAAAAGGCGTTGCGCTTAAGCCATTAGAAATGACGTTAGAAAAGAACATGCCTATTGGTTCCGGTTTAGGTTCAAGTGCATGTTCAATCGTAGCGGCGCTTGATGCGCTAAACCGTTTCCATGGTCAGCCACTGGATGAAACTGAACTGCTTGCCCTAATGGGTGAAATGGAAGGTAAAATTTCAGGCGGCGTGCACTACGATAACGTAGCACCTTGCTACCTAGGTGGTGTGCAATTGATGCTTGAAGAGCTAGGCATCATTAGCCAAGAAGTCCCATGTTTTGATGACTGGTATTGGGTAATGGCTTACCCGGGCATTAAGGTTTCAACGGCAGAAGCGAGAGAGATTTTACCGTCTCAGTACCGTCGCCAAGATATCATTGCGCATGGTCGCCACTTAGCGGGCTTTATCCACGCGTGCCACTCAGGCCAACCTGAACTGGCAGCGAAGATGATCAAAGACGTGATCGCTGAACCATATCGTGAGAAACTGCTTCCAGGGTTTGCTGACGCACGTAAATATGCGTTGTCGGCTGGTGCATTGGCTACTGGTATTTCCGGTAGTGGCCCAACTCTATTTAGCATTTGCAAAGAACAAGATGTCGCCGAGCGTGTTGCACGCTGGTTAGAACAAAATTACGTACAAAATGAAGAAGGATTCGTTCACGTTTGTCGCCTAGATAAGCAAGGTTCGATCGTTACAGGAAGTGAGTTATGAAACTGTACAACATCAAAGAAAATGATGAACAAGTCTCTTTTGGCCAAGCCGTTCGTCAAGGCTTAGGTCGCAATCAAGGTCTATTTTTTCCATCTGAACTGCCAAAGTTTGATGATATCGATGCGCTGCTAGCAGAGGATTTTGTCCCTCGTAGCTCAAAGATTTTGTCGGCACTTATCGGTGATGAACTACCGAAAGAGCAGATCGACCAAATGGTGGATGCAGCGTTCCAATTTCCTGCGCCTATCAATCAAGTAAAAGATGGTGTTTACGCACTTGAGCTTTTCCATGGTCCAACACTGGCGTTTAAAGATTTTGGTGGTCGCTTTATGGCGCAATCTCTAGCGGCAGTTTCGAATGGTGGTCAAATCACTATTTTGACAGCAACATCAGGTGATACTGGTGCAGCCGTTGCGCATGCTTTCTACGGTATGGAAGACATCAACGTTGTGATCCTTTACCCGAAAGGCAAGATTAGCCCGCTACAAGAAAAGCTATTCTGTACGCTGGGTAAGAACATTCACACGGTAGCGATTGATGGCGACTTTGACGCGTGTCAGGCACTAGTAAAAGATGCATTTGATGACGCAGCACTGCGTGAAGAGATTGGTCTTAACTCAGCAAACTCTATCAACATCAGCCGCTTGATGGCGCAGATCTGTTACTACTTTGAGGCAGCTTCTCAACTAACCAAAGAGCAGCGTGAAAACCTGGTTATCTCTGTACCAAGTGGTAACTTCGGTAACCTAACTGCAGGCTTATTGGCGAAAGCGCTTGGCTTACCAGTGAAGCGTTTCATTGCCGCTACCAACGAAAATGACACGGTTCCACGCTACTTAGAAACAGGCGAGTGGGCTCCAAAGCCGACGGTTGCGACAACATCGAACGCGATGGATGTGAGCCAACCAAACAACTGGCCTCGTATCGAAGAGCTTTGCCAACTGAAAGGTTGGGGCTTAGATACTCTGGGCAAAGGTAAAGTATCTGACGAACAGAGTGCTGAATCAGTACGTGACCTTAAAGCGCAAGGTTACCTTTGTGAACCACATGGTGCTATCGCTTACCGTCTATTGGATGAACAGTTGCAAGAGGGTGAAACAGGCTTGTTCCTATGTACAGCTCACCCAGCTAAGTTCAAAGAAGTGGTCGACGATATCCTAGGTTCAGATATTGAATTACCAGGCCCGCTAGCAAAACATGCTGCAATGGAGCTATTGTCTGAAGATTTAGATAACGATTTTGAAGCGCTAAAAGCAGTACTTCGTCGTGTTCAACCTGCGTAATCTGTTATAGATAAAAGCAATAGAATTTAGACCATAACAAGAAAGGTGAATGAGCAATCATTCACCTTTTTTATTGCCCGATAGCTTATAAAGTTAACTTTATTTAGGTCATCTCTTAAGGTTAAATGGTTTATCTGGTTAATAGATTTAATCCAAGCTCAACGGAAAGGGATAGTATGAATTTTTTGATTTTCCTTGGCTCTGTACGTGAGAGTACACCGCCAAGACCAGCTCGATTAGGGATGAGAGTCAGTAAGGCGTGTGCAAAACTACTAACGAATAAACACTCTGAGCATACGGTTGAGATCATCGATCCACTGGATTATGACTTTGGCGAGGTGTTTAAACCTGAATTTTCTTACCATCGCTCCAAAGTACCTGCACACCTTGCTGAGTTAGCGGACAAGATTGCCAAAGCTGATGGCTACGTGATGGTAAGCCCGGAATACAATCATTCAATGAGCCCGGCATTGGCCAATATTCTTAATCATTTTGGTAGCTCGCTATTTTCGTATAAGCCAAGTGCGATTGTGACGTACTCTGCGGGGCAGTGGGGCGGGGCAAGAGCATCGGTCTCGATGCGTACCTTCTTATCTGAACTCGGTTGTTTACCGGTTTCTGCGATGATTCATCTACCTAAAGCGCAAGAAGTCTTTGATGAAGAGGGTTGTGTTGCCCAAGACTCAGAGCAAGCTCAATGGGATGAATACATGAACCGAACCTTTCATCAGTTGATGTGGTGGGCACAAGGTGCAGCGATACAGAGAGATAAGGTGGATCCAACGACGTTAGCAAAAGCCTTCACTAAAGATCCTTCTCAACGAAATGCGCCATAGCCAGTCTTTAGGTAAATGTGAGCAGCATAAAAACGAAAAAAGCTTGGCCATTTCTGACCAAGCTTTTTAAATCTTTAACACTCTAGTTTCTGAGATTATAGAGACTCAGTGAACGTACGTGCGATAACGTCACGTTGCTGTTCAGTTGTTAGAGAGTTGAAACGTACAGCGTAACCCGATACACGGATAGTTAGCTGTGGGTAGTTCTCTGGGTGAGCAACTGCGTCTTCTAGTGTTTCACGCTTAAGAACGTTAACGTTTAGGTGTTGACCACCTTCGATACGTGGTGCTGCTTCGATAGCAACTTCACGGCTCTCGTATTCACCTAGGTCTGCAGCTGGGATAACTTGGTCAGCTTCGAAACCAGCAGTAGCTGCAACACAACGAGCTTCATTCTTTTCGCTGTCTAGTAGCCAGATTGAGTTTAGTAGGTCGTCGTTTGCTGCTTTAGTAATTTGAATACCTTGGATCATAACTATCTCCTAGTCCACTGAATGTGGTTTGATTATGGTGTTAACTTTCGATTTTTATTGAGCTGGGTAATATATACCTAATATTTGTGAGGTTAACATTGATTTAAGTCAAAAAACAACCAAAAACCATATTTTTACAAAGGTGATTATTTTGAGGTAAATCAATAAAACCTTTGAAAACAAACTAATTACAAAATATTTTAAAGTATAAAAAATATTTAACGGTTATATTTGTTGTAATTTTACTACATTTATTGCGCTTTTATTGAGCAGTAACCGATACGACCCTTTATTTATGATGCATTCTGAAAGTGTGAAGTGATTTAATGACAAACAAAATTTCATCGTCAAAACCTGAAACAAATATTAAGTTTATTGGCGCTCATGTGTCGGCCGCTGGTGGTGTTGATCAGGCTCCTATGAGGGCTCGAGAGATAGGCGCTAATGCGTTCGCACTGTTTACTAAAAACCAGAGACAATGGGCAGCAAAGCCGTTAGAGGCGAAAACCATTAGTGCCTTTAAAGCCAACTGTAAGATGCTAGGCTTTTCAGCAGAGCACATTCTTCCTCACGACTCCTACCTGATTAACCTCGGCGCACCAGAAGAAGAAAAGCTAGAGAAATCGCGCGCTGCCTTTATTGACGAAATGGAGCGTTGTAATCAGCTTGGTCTAACGCTACTGAATTTTCATCCTGGGAGTCATTTAAAGAAAATCTCAGAAAGCGAATGTTTGGCTAAGATCGCTGAGTCTATCAATCTCGCTCATCAAGCGGTTCCTGATGTGATTGCGGTGATTGAGAACACCTCAGGTCAAGGCACTAACTTAGGTTGGAAGTTCGAGCATCTCGCTGAGATTATTGATCAGGTGGAAGATAAGTCTCGTGTTGGCGTATGTTTGGATACTTGTCATACCTTTACAGCGGGTTATGACCTAAGAACAAAAGAGGCGTGCGAGCATACTTTCGCTGAGTTCGACCGCATCGTGGGTATGCACTATCTCAGAGCAATGCACATCAATGATTCAAAGGCTGAGTTCGCGAGCCGAGTTGATAGACACCATTCTTTAGGAAAAGGTGAAATTGGCTGGGATTGTTTCGAGTATATTGCCTCGGATCCTCGCTTTAATGGTATCCCGCTTATCTTAGAAACGATTGATTCGACGATTTGGAAAGAAGAAATTCAACAACTTAGAATGTTTCACCGCGCAGCAACGGTTGAGAATGGCGAAGCGTAATAATAGAGGAGAAAATTAATTTTCTCCGTTTTATCGAAATTGGCATCTTTATTTCATAGCAACTAAGTGAATATGTAGTTCACTGTTTGATAGAGGAGGGTGCCATTATGTATTCTAAAACTCATACCCCAAGAACGTCTCCAACGATCCATGCTGCAGCTCGCTTACCTACGCCAAATCGTCATATTCATAGTCATGGTCATCATCGCACTCAACAAAAAAGTGGTTAATCGAGATCAACACAACTTGAACTGATTATTATGATTCATCAACGAATGAACCCGACACATCATGTTTATTGATAGCTGTATGAGGTATAACTAGGTCCTTATTTAAGACCATTAGCTTATACAGCTATTTTTTGTCTGGCGAAGCCTAGAAACCTTGATGATTGGGAAGTAAAACGATGAGCGCACCAAAGAGCTGGGAATCCATTATTAATGACGAGCGTGAAAAAGAGTACTTTCAAAGTGTTCTCGCTTATGTCGAACAGCAACGTAATAGTGGGAAAACCATCTACCCACCTCAAGAGCAGGTATTCAGCGCTTTTGATATGACGCCCTTTGAGTCTGTGCGAGTCGTTATACTAGGGCAAGACCCTTATCACGGCGCTAATCAAGCGCACGGCTTGGCTTTCTCTGTATTGCCCGGCGTTAAAATCCCACCTTCTCTACGCAACATGTACAAAGAGCTGGCACAAGATATCAAAGGTTTTGAAGCGCCTAACCATGGCTACCTTGAAGCTTGGGCATCACAAGGGGTGTTGATGTTGAATACTGTTTTGACTGTAGAAGAGGCACAAGCACACTCACATGCAAAATGTGGCTGGGAAACCTTTACCGATGCGATCATTGCTGAACTAAACCAGCGCTCTGAGCCGATCATTTTCTTATTATGGGGCGCACATGCCCAGAAGAAGGGCCAAGCAATTGATGCCCAAAAGCACCATGTGTTAGCCGCGCCTCACCCTTCACCATTATCTGCACGTCGCGGTTTCTTTGGTTGTCAGCATTTTTCAACGGCTAACAAACTGCTTTCTTCTATGGATCAGCAACCTATCGACTGGCGCCTACCGGCTGAAGTGTAGGTTGGTTGTTTTCTGAGCAGGGTCAAATCATAACTCGGCATCTTCGTATACACTTATAAATAGTAGGTGTAATGGAGTGCAATACTATGATGATTGAAAGGATAAGACGAGAGCATGGCTATATGGCTCGGTTACTCGCAATACTCAACAATAAGTTAGAGCTGCTAAAGCAGGAGCGAGAGATAAACTATAGCCTGATCGCTGAGGTGGTTCATTACTTGATGAACCATTCAGACAAAGTTCATCACCCTAAAGAAGACGTCATTTACCGCTATTACCTGAAGCAATATGGCAATGATCAAGCGATTGAGGACCTGGAGCTAGAACATCAGTTATTATCTGAGAAAACGGCCGATTTTCTCGGCGTTGTCGATATGATTCTCCAAGATGCGGTGGTACCGCAACAGGTCTTTATCGACCAGCTTGAATCCTTTGTGAAAGCGCAACGAAAACACATGGAGTGTGAAGAGAAGCAGGTATTACCAATGATCGTCGCAGCATTTACGGTGAAGGATTGGCAAAAAGTTGAATCGCAATGGCTTCAGCCAGAAGATGATCCTGTGTTTGGAGATACGATTGCTGATCAGTATCGTCAACTTGCTGCTCGCGTGCGACAAAATGAGCAAGAGTGTGTTTAGTGCCTCGGTGTCGCTCTCTTTATAGTAGAGGGCCCCCCTTTATTAAAGGTATATAAAGCGGTTTGTAGACTAAAACGTCGCTTGATGAAATAAAAAAGGCACCTTCATAGGTGCCTTTTGCTATCTGTTTTCTTATCGTGCTGATTAAAGCTTTATATCGTCAAGGCTGAAATCAAGTCCTAGATTCATCTCTCGCAGCTCTTTCTCAAGCTGTCTACGGTCATTGATTGCCTCAATTTCACGCCACTTACGCTTGAGTGGTTTAGAGCGTGTTTTCTGAGTTGCACGTGGCATTTCTAGTTCTGATATTTCATCGAATTGAAAGTTATCCATAAGCCATATCTCCTTCCGTGGGACTAGTTCTTACGAACTATTAAATATCATATTTAGGTTCACCATAACCTTGATTTGTTTCTCATTTGTTTCAAATCCATGAAGGTTTTGTTCTCGTTTTTTATGCATGCTCACACATTGTGGTAATTTTTATGTACAAAAAGCGAGCAAACAAACTGAAGTAAACGATTAAATTACAGGTTGTTGAATGTTAATTCATTGTGCGAAAGGAATAGCACTTTATCGACAATGCATTTAGCTGCGTATCACGCTTTATTGGATAGTAATCTTACCGTCCTAGAAAAAAACGCAGAACTTCACTATACCTTGTAAAACCTAGGCTGGAGTCATTTTTATAGGATGTCGTTCTTGTTGGGGTAGGGCGATTGTGGATGTTGATAGGATGTCCCGATAATGTGACTTTTATTGGGCTGGATTGTTGAAAGTTGTGTTAACAAAAGGTGTGTTATTAGTGAAATGTCATTTTGATATAAATAGATTTGCATATTGATTTTTAGATCATCTCGCTGCATTATCCGCCCGTCAAAAAATACACCGATACGTAAAATGGATGCATGAAGCGACATTTACAATCTAGATCGCAACAAATAAATATAAAACTAATGCCGACACAACTATTGACACTGGCATAGGTGATCTAGAGGAAGGCTTGGAAGCATGATCGGTGCTTAAACTCAATTACGAGGTTCACGTGACAGACTTAATCAATTTGATGAACGATCTCCTTTGGGGATCTATCTTAGTTTATTTACTGGTTGGTGTGGGTATCTACTTCACCGTACGACTAGGCTTCATTCAATTCCGCCATTTCGGCCACATGTTCTCGGTTCTAAAGAACAGCCGCAAAGCAGACAGTGCTGGTATCTCTTCTTTCCAAGCTCTTTGTACTAGTCTTGCTGCTCGTGTTGGTACGGGTAACATGGCAGGTGTTGCTGTAGCGCTTACTGCTGGTGGCCCTGGTGCTATCTTCTGGATGTGGCTAATTGCAATGCTAGGTATGGCAACATCGTTTGCAGAAAGTACGCTAGCACAGCTATACAAAACACGCGATAACGACGGTAACTACCGTGGTGGCCCTGCATACTACATGGAAAAAGGCCTAGGCATGCGTTGGATGGGGGTTCTATTCTCTATCTTCCTAATCATCGCATTCGGTCTTGTATTCAACGCGGTTCAAGCGAACGCGATTGCAAGTGCAATGAATACAGCGTTTGATTTTGAACGCAGCTACACAGGTGTAGCAATCGTAATTATCTCTGCATTCGTTATCTTCGGTGGTATCCGTAAGATCGCACGTACTGCAGAAATCATCGTTCCAATCATGGCATTGGCTTACCTTGCTATCGCACTGTTCATCATGTTTGCGAACATTGAGAAAGTGCCTGAAGTGATCGCTCTTATCTTCAAGAGTGCATTCGGTCTGCAAGAAGCAGCTGCGGGTGGCCTAGGTTACGCAATTGCACAAGCGATGATTAACGGTATCAAACGTGGTCTGTTCTCGAACGAAGCGGGTATGGGTTCTGCGCCGAACGCAGCAGCTTCTGCTACGCCTTACCCACCGCACCCAGCATCACAAGGTTATGTACAAATGCTAGGTGTATTCATGGATACGATCGTTATCTGTTCTGCAACAGTAGCAATCATCCTGATGTCTGGTGAGTATGTACCACACGGTGAAGTAACAGGTATCGAACTGACTCAACGTGCACTAACAGCACAAGTGGGTTCATGGGGTGGCATCTTTGTAGCGGTAGCGATTTTCTTCTTCGCTTTCACTTCAATCATTGCAAACTACTCGTACGCTGAAACGAACCTGATTTTCCTAGAGCACAACAATAAGAAAGGCCTAGTGCTATTCCGTATTATTGTTCTGGGTATGGTTATGTTTGGTTCTCTAGCAACGCTACCTACGGTATGGGCACTGGCTGACGTATCGATGGGTCTAATGGCGATTGTTAACTTGGTGGCGATTATCTTGCTGTCAGGTATCGTTATTAAGCTAGCGAAGGACTACAACCGCCAACTTGACGCGGGTAAAGTACCAACATTTGATGCAAATGACTTCCCTGAGCTTAAGTCTCAACTGGAAGATGGTATTTGGGACAACAACAAGAAGTAATCTTGTTGGAGCGATAAAGCGCTCATCCTAAAACGATTGCAAAGGCTAAGGTTTCGACCTTAGCCTTTTTCTTTGCCTGCGTTTTCATTCTCAGCGGCTTTGGATGATTGAAAGTGGGTGGTTAGAATCATCTATCAAAGTAATAGGAAGAGTCATAAAGACAAGTTGATGTTTTTTCTATACTCTAGCAGCATCCAGTTAGATAACCGATTAGGGTAAAGTTATGTTAGTTGTCGTGTCTCCAGCCAAAACACTTGATTACGAATCACCATTAGCGACAGAACGCTTTAGTCAGCCTGAGTTTGTTGAACACTCTGCTGAACTGATTGAAGAGTGCCGCAAGCTGACACCAGCAGATGTCTCTGCATTGATGAAAGTGAGCGATAAGATCGCAGGGTTGAACGTAGCGCGCTTTGAGCAGTGGAGCGAGACTTTTACCCAAGAGAATGCACGTCAAGCCATCCTTGCCTTCAAAGGTGATGTATACACAGGCCTAGACGCTGAAACACTGTCGGATGAAGATTTTGACTACGCACAGAATCACCTGCGTATGCTTTCTGGTCTTTACGGCTTACTAAAGCCACTTGATTTGATGCAACCTTACCGCCTAGAAATGGGCACGCGTTTAGCGAATGCTCGCGGTACTAACTTATACCAGTTCTGGGGCAACATCATCACAGATAAGCTGAATGAAGCGCTGAACGCTCAAGGCGACAATGTGCTGATCAACCTAGCATCTAACGAGTACTTCAAAGCGGTAAAACCAAAGAACTTGGATGGCCAAGTGATGACACCGGTATTCAAAGACTGTAAGAACGGTCAATACAAGGTGATCAGTTTCTACGCGAAAAAGGCGCGCGGTATGATGGCTCGCTACATCATTGAGAACAAAGTAGACTCTATTGAAGCGCTGACTAAGTTTGATACTGCGGGTTACTACTTCGTAGAAGAAGAGTCGAACGCGAAAGAGCTAGTTTTCAAGCGTGAAGAGCAAAACTAGACGTTATTGGTTCAAGGTAGTCGCGCTATAAGGCGAGATACCAACTAGATATAGAAAAGCCCCATGCAGTTCGCTGCATGGGGCTTTTTGTTGAATCATTCAGAAGTTAGCAAGCTATCAGATTACTTTTTCTTTGCAGCTTTCTTTTTCTTCGCGATTTTTTTCTTCTTCGCGAGCTTCTGCTTCTCTACTGCTTTCTTATCTTCTTTCTTTGGTTTCTTTTTCTTCGTTACAGCGGCTTTCTTGTGCGTAGGACGCATGCCTTCAACGAAGCGCTCTTTGATTGCTTCTTTGGTGTAACGAGCAACGCGTTCAATCATTAATTGATCGTGCGCTTCGATTAGAGAAACCGCATTACCTTTTTTACCTGCACGAGCCGTACGGCCAATTCGGTGTAGGTAAACATCAGCGGTGCGTGGCATGTCGTAGTTAATTACGTGGCTTACGTCTGGAAGGTCGATACCACGAGCCGCTACGTCAGTTGCTAGCAGTACGTTTACAGTGCCATCACGGAAACGAGCAATCGCATTGTTACGACGGTCCTGAGGCATCTCGCCTTGAATCCAAGCGCATGGAATCTGAGCGCTCTCTAGCAGTGCACGTAGGTCGCCTAAACGCTCACGAGTTTTTAAGAAGACGATACTACGCTCAGCTTCTTTAGTAATGATGTGTTTTAGCAGCTCGAGTTTATGCTCTGCTGTGTCTGCACGGTGGTACCACTGAGTGATCTTTTTACGTTCACGTAGTGATGATTTTGCATCGATCTCTGCTGGGTTGTTCAGTAGGTCTTCAGTGAAACCTTCAACACCTTTACCTTCTAGCGTTGCTGAGAAAAGTAAAGTTTGCTTACGCCAGCGACACTCTGCAGATAGGCGATCAACAACAGGACCAAAGCCCATGTCTAGCATGCGGTCTGCTTCATCTAGGATCAGCCATTCGATCGCACGACAATCAAAGCGCTCAGCTTCGATGTATTCCATTAGGCGGCCTGGAGTCGCAACAACGATGTCCTGAGTAGTGCCAAGAATGTCTGCGTGCTCTTGGTACATCACACCACCTGTGATGGTGAAGATGTTCAGTGCAGTGTATTTCGCAAGCTCACGAGCTTGGTCAGTGATCTGCATTGCTAGCTCACGCGTTGGCGTCAGGATAAGCATACGAGCAGGACCCGCTTTCTTACGAGGGAAATCCTGAAGGTATTGCAGTGCTGGCAGTACGAATGATGCTGTTTTACCTGTACCTGTTGGCGCAGATGCCAAAACGTCTCTTCCATCTAACGCTTGTGGGATTGCTTCAGCTTGTATCTGTGTTGGGCGTTCGTAGCCCATTTCGTCAATTGCTTTAAGCAGCTCTTGGTTTAGATCGAGTTCTGCAAAGGTTCTGATCACTGTTGTTTCTCCACAAGCAATAAATGTTTCTGCCTCAAAAAGCAGACGATAAAAAAGAGTAGTCGGACATTATAGAAGCATTAGTGATTAGGATCACATGGTATTTGCTACATCTTGAGATAAAAATCTTTGGTAAGTGCAATAAATGCCTCGCTATAACCACCTTGATGGTGAATGGTGAGCGATTCACACTGCAAATCTTGCTCGCATGCAGGATCTTTCGATAACTCAAAAAGAATTCGACTTGCGGGCTTCTTGTCTGTGGTTTTGACATCAAGACGCTTGGCTAAGTACCAACCGCACTGTTTAGCAAGCTTGATGAAACCTTCTCCCTCAGGCGTTGGCAGTATAAAACTGGCCGTCGCAGCTTCGGTTGTGATCTCGAAACATCGCTTGGCAAGTTGTAGATGATCCAAGCTGTCAGTGTGTCTAGCAGTTGCTCTTTGGCTCTGCTGTGACTGCTCTCCTGAGTTGAAGTAGGGTGGGTTGCAGATTATCGCGTCAAACTTTTTCGGAAAGTTGGTGGTGAGCACGCTGCCATCATGCAGAGTGATGCGATCTTGCCATGGCGACTGCTCAATATTGATGGTCGCAGCTTCAATCGCGTGTGGATCAATATCGATCGCAGAGATCGATATGTCAGCAAAGCGCTGAGCGACCATCAAGGCCAAAAGCCCAGTGCCTGTTCCAATATCGAGTGCCGAGGACTTAGGTGCAATGCTTACCCATGCGCCAAGTAGTACACCATCGGTGCTGACTGGCATACCGCTTTGCCCACCGTAAATTGAGAATTGCTTAAAATTGAAGCTTTTAGTCTGCACGATTTTGTCTTTCATGAATGTTCTGAGTATCGAGATATTTTAAGTGATTAGCTCTATTGTTAATCAAATGTGTGAATCAATGTTCTGATTGATGACTTATTGTTGTGAATTATGGTTAGTTGATAATTGTGACTATTTTTCCATATCCAGTATAATCGACTGCTTTTGGTTGATATATGCAAATTTATATGGTGTTTTTGTGTGGTGACTTGCAGCTAGCCAAGTGTTTCGTCATTATGCGCGACTATTTTATAGATTGAGTGGCAGCTTTTCGCTGTAACATTCACGTAAGCACAACATAAATTCATAAATATAATTAAGGATTATCTGTGAAACAGAGTCTAAAACTAACAGATATAATGGCATTGGGCTTTATGCTTTTTGCGTTTTTCTTGGGTGCGGGTAACATCATCTTCCCACCTCTAGCTGGCCAATTGGCTGGTGATCATTTTCTTCCAGCGATGTCTGGTTTCCTGCTGACTGCCGTTGGTCTGCCGTTAATCACTATCGTAGCCGTTGCACTTGCGGGTGGCTCTTGGGATCATCTAACCAAAGATCTTCCTAAAAAAGCAGCGACTATCATGGCTGTGTTAATCTTCATTATCATTGGTCCTGCATTTGCTGCACCACGTACTGGCCTTGTTGCTTATGAGATGGCGGTGAAACCGTTCTTCATCGATGCCTCTCAAGCTCACCTAACATTCTTTTCTATCGCATTTTTTGTGGTTGCCATGTTCTTCTCATGGTCTCAAGGTAAGCTAATTGACGTTATCGGCAAGGTTCTCACACCAGCACTTTTCATCGGTTTAGTTGTACTGGCGGTTGCTGTATTTGTTAACCCTCAGGGCGATATTCTTGGTGCTCACGGTGAATACATCACTCAGCCACTAACAAAAGGTTTCCTTGAAGGTTACAACACCATGGATACTTTTGCTTCACTGATGTTCGGTATGCTGATTGTGGATTCTATCCGCAGCAAAGGCATCACTGACCGTGCTGCGACGACTAAGTACCTAATCAGCGCGGGTTGTATTGCTGCGGCTGGTCTAGCGTTCGTTTACATCTCTCTGTTCTTCCTAGGCGCAACAAGCGCAACAGTAGCAGCGGGTGCTGGCAACGGCGGCGCGATCTTAAGCCTATACGTTCAGTCACTGTTTGGTCCTTCTGGTCAGCTAGTGCTTTCAGTCATCGTACTACTAGCGTGTCTAACAACTGCGATTGGCCTTGTGTCTGCATGTTCTGACTACTTCAGCTCACTAACGCCGCTGTCTTACAAGACTTGGGTAATCATCAACGGTGTTGCTTGTGCAACGGTAGCGAACGTTGGTCTTTCTCAGCTTATTTCGCTGTCTGTACCTGTATTGTTTGCGCTATACCCAGTAGCAATTGCATTGGTAGCTCTGACGTTCTTGCGTAGCCGTTTCCCTAATCCAAAAGCGGCGTACCGCGTTGTGGTATTGGTGTCACTAATGTTTGCTCTTATCGATGGTGCGAAGGTAGCAGGTGTTGATGTATCTGCACTGAAGATGCTGCCTCTGTTCGAGATCGGCATGGGTTGGTTACTTCCAACGGCTGCAGCAATCATCTGTATGTTCTTTGTTGGTAAGTCAGCAGAGCAAGAAATGGCAGAAGAGACGGTTTAATCTTTGGTTGAGATTAGATAGTCATTCTAAATGACATAGAAAAGGCCTCATTACTTCGCAGTAGTGAGGCCTTTTTGTATTCTGTCTGTTTTGAAGTGGACAGCTTTTGGAGAGCTTATGTACTTACAGCTTCTCGCTGTACTCAACCAGAACTTGTTCAACCCAGCTTGCGATACGCTCGTCACTCAGTTCATATTGTGAGTCTTCATCAAGCGCCAAGCCGACGAACTGTGATTGGTCTTCGGTGAGCGCTTTAGACGCTTCGAATTCGTAGCTGTCGTCGTTTGGCCAGAAGCCAACAAATTGAGCTCCGGCAGTTTTTAGTTCGTCATGCAATAGACCCATCGCATCCAAGAACCACTCGCCGTAACCCTCTTGGTCACCTAAGCCAAACAGTGCCACAACCTTACCTTTTACTGGTGTCGTCGCGATATCGTCCCAAAGCTCATTCCAATCTTCTTGGATTTCGCCAAAGTCCCACGTAGAAATACCCAGGAGTAATAGGTCGTAGTCTGCCATCAATGAAAGCGGAGCCTCTTTCACGTTATGGATATCAACTAGGTCTTCACCAATAATGCCGCGAATTTTTTCTGCTGCCATTTCTGTGTAGCAGGTGGTTGAGCCGTAAAATAATCCAATTTTCATAGCAAACGTTCGATTTTAATTTCAGATGGCGAATTCTAACCATAAATCGACTTCGATTGCAGCGATTATCCACTCAAGGTGTAATTTTTATGGCATTCATATTTGCTCTGGCATACTCTCAAAACAGTTTCCAATATTGTGAGTAACACTATGCAGTCGCCTCAAGGGCAGAGCGCAGACCACGGTCTAGTTGAGCAGTTTTTAGATGCTATGTGGATGGAGCGAGGATTATCAGAGAATACTCTTGTCTCGTATCGTACTGATTTATCCAAGCTATTAACGTGGATGGAACAGAATAATTATCGCCTCGATTTTATTAGTCTGTCTGGGTTACAGGATTACCAAAGCTGGTTGGTTGATGCGGATTTTAAGCAGACTTCCCGTGCACGTATGTTGTCGGCGATTCGCCGTTTATTCCAATACCTGCATCGTGAGAAAGTTAGAGCGGATGATCCGAGTGCGTTGTTGATCAGCCCCAAGCTGCCACAACGTCTGCCAAAAGACCTAAGTGAAGAGCAAGTGGATGCTTTGCTCGATGCGCCCGATCCGAATGACCCTATTGAACTTCGCGATAAGGCGATGCTTGAGTTATTATATGCAACCGGTTTGCGTGTTACGGAGCTGGTCAGCCTAACGATGGAAAACATTAGCCTAAGACAGGGCGTAGTGCGTGTTATTGGTAAAGGCGGTAAAGAGCGCTTGGTGCCAATGGGTGAAAACGCAGTGGACTGGATTGAGAGTTTTATCGAACAAGGGCGACCGCAACTGCTTGGTGAAAACAGCTCAGATGTGGTTTTTCCAAGTAAGCGAGCTAAGCAAATGACCCGTCAGACGTTTTGGTATCGTATTAAGCATTACGCGGTTGTCGCGGGTATTGACACAGAATTGCTGTCCCCGCACGTTTTAAGACACGCTTTTGCTACTCATTTACTGAACTATGGTGCTGATCTTAGGGTCGTACAGATGTTGCTTGGGCATAGTGACTTATCGACAACTCAAATTTATACTCACGTGGCGACCGAAAGGCTGAAACAAATTCATACTCAGCATCACCCTCGTGCTTAAATCCATTTATTTTTAAGGTGAACTTAATGAGCGTATTACGCCGTCTTCCTCTATTAGCGCTACCGCTGATGATCACTGCATGTAATGCATCAGAAGCGAAAGTAGAACAAACCACAACAGCTGCAGAGGTTGCTTCAGCTCAGGATATTGATACCGCGGCGCTAACCAAGCGTTTTGAAAAAATCGGCATCAAGGTCAACAAGATTGTTCCTTCGGATATTGATGGTCTTCTAGAGATTCAAACCAACAGTGGCATTATCTTCTCATCTCCAGCGGGCGATCATTTTCTAGCGGGTACACTTTACTCTCTGGATGAGAACGGCAAATTCAGCGATGTATTGGCAGAGCGTCAAGCGCCTATCAATGCTGAGAAAGTAGCGGCACTGTCTGATACGGTTATCGAATACAAAGCAGACAACGAAAAATATGTTGTGACTGTGTTTACTGACATCACTTGTGGCTACTGTGTTCGTCTGCACAGCCAGATGCAGGGCTACAATGACCTCGGTATCACGGTGCGTTACATGGCATATCCACGTCAAGGTGGTACAGGCCAAGTAGCAGATCAAATGGCAGCTATCTGGGCTTCTGACGATCCAAAAGCCGCAATGCACAATGCTAAGGTCGAGCGAAAGATGCCAGTTTCAAGTAAAGACCTTGAAGAGAAGAAACAGATCATCGCTAAGCAGTACCAACTAGGCCGTGAGCTTGGTATTAATGGTACACCTGCTATCGTATTAGCAAGCGGTGAGTTGGTGAGTGGTTACTTACCGCCAGCACAGCTGCTTCAGCGTCTAGAGCAGTAGTCTCTAGCAGAGCTGTCACAGTCGCCGTCAGTAAATATGGCGACTTTATTATTTATTTCCATGTTTTTGATTTAAGGAGTGGCCTGATTGATATCAGGCCCATTTTTATATGATAGAGATTCAACGCCGTCCTGAGGTCGACATTTCCGTTTTGCCTGCTCATTTACCAGATCTGTTAAAACGCATCTATGTGAGCCGCGGAGTCAACAGTGCAGACCAACTTGAGACTGCAGCGAAAGGTCTACACTCCTATCAAAAACTGGGCGGCATCGATGCTGCCGTTGAATTGTTGTTTAAGGCGATTCAGCATCAAAAACGCATTATTGTGGTTGGCGATTTTGATGCCGATGGCGCAACCAGCTCTGCGCTGTCGGTACTTGCGCTGCGTATGCTAGGCAGCTCAAATGTTGATTACCTAGTACCAAACCGTTTTGAAGATGGCTACGGCCTCAGCCCTGAAGTGGTAGAGCAAGCAATCGAGATTGGTGCGGAAGTGATCATGACGGTTGATAATGGTGTCTCTTCAATTGAAGGGGTGCGTTTTGCCAAAGAGAAAGGTTTAGAAGTTCTGGTCACTGACCATCACTTACCGGGCAGTGAATTGCCTATGGTTGATGCGATGGTGAACCCGAATCTAGAGAGCTGTGCATTTCCGTCTAAGGCGCTCGCTGGTGTTGGCGTGGCTTTCTACCTGATGATGGCACTGTGTGTTCACATGCGTAAACTGAATTGGTTTGCTGAACGTGGCATGACAGAGCCTAAGCTGATGGAGCTGATAGACCTTGTCGCTCTAGGTACGGTTGCGGACGTGGTGCCACTTGATGAAAACAACCGAATCTTGGTACACCAAGGCTTGCAACGTATTCGAGCGGGTAAGGCTCGTCCGGGTATTCAAGCCTTGATTGAGATTGCCAAGCGAGACGCGAAACGTTTGGTCGCTTCGGACTTTGGTTTTGCACTGGGCCCTCGTATCAATGCCGCGGGTCGACTTGATGACATGTCGTTTGGTGTTGAGCTGCTAATGAGCAACAACATCCACGCTGCACGTCGCATGGCGAGCGAGCTTGATGGTTTGAACCAGACTCGTAAAGAGATCGAAGAGGGCATGAAGCAAGAAGCGATGGCTTTCTGTGAGCGCCTTGAATTTGGTAAAGACGACCTGCCTTCTGGTTTGGCACTATTCCAACGTGATTGGCACCAAGGTGTGATTGGTATTTTGGCTTCGCGTATCAAAGACAAATACCATCGCCCCGTGATTGCGTTCGCGGATGGTGGAGAAGGGAGCATTAAAGGCTCCTGCCGCTCGATTCCGGGTTTGCACATGCGCGATGCGCTAGACCGTATCGACACTCAAAACCCTGGTTTGATTCTTAAGTTTGGTGGTCACGCAATGGCGGCTGGCTTAACGATCATGGAAAAGGACTTTGAACGCTTTAGCAAACTGTTCAACGATGTCGTGAAACAAGAACTCGGAGAAACGGCACTTAAGGGCATCATCTTATCTGACGGCGAGTTGTTACCTGAAGAGTTCTCGATGCACACCGCTGAAACGCTACGCGCGGGTGGCCCTTGGGGGCAAGCATTCCCTGAGCCTATCTTCGATGGTGAGTTTAAAGTGTTGCACCAAAAGCTGGTGGGTGAAAAACACCTTAAGTTGATGTTAGAGCCATTATACAAAGGCCATCCAACTAATGTGATGATCGACGGCATTGCTTTCAATGTTGATTTACGTCGCTGGCCAGATGCTTCAGTGAAAACCGTGCATCTTGCTTATAAGCTGGATATTAACGAGTTTCGTGGTAATCAGTCATTGCAGTTAATGGTTGACCACATCGAAGCAAAATAGCCTAACTTCAATAAAATTATGGCTTCACTCGCCTTATCAAAACAACAAGCTCGGCGCCGAATTCCGGGCTTATTTTGTCTCTGCTTTATGCCTAAATCGCGCTAATTTCTGAACTAAAAACTTTATATTGTTGTAAGTGACTGAATATTGGTTTGCCTTCTAAAAATTTCTGTATCTCCGTCACACTTTTGAGTACAATTCTGCGGTTAAATTCTACTCATAAATGATGAGCTAAAATGTTTGAAATCAATCCTATAAAAAACCGTCTACAGGATGTGTCTGAGCGCACAAATATCCTGAGGGGGTACCTTTGACTATGACGCTAAGAAAGAGCGTCTAGAAGAAGTAAACGCAGAATTAGAACAACCGGATGTATGGAACGAACCTGAGCGTGCTCAAGCGCTAGGTAAAGAGCGTTCTGCACTGGAAGCGGTAGTAGAAACGATTGACCAACTTGACCAAGGTGTTGAGGATGTTGATGGCCTACTAGAGCTAGCGGTTGAAGAAGAAGATCAAGAAACGTTCGACGAAATTGAACCAGAACTAGCGGAGCTTGAAGCTAAGCTAGGTAAACTTGAGTTCCGTCGTATGTTCTCTGGTGAGCATGACGCTTCAGATTGCTATATCGATCTACAGTCGGGTTCAGGTGGTACTGAAGCACAAGACTGGACTTCAATGATGCTACGCATGTACTTGCGTTGGGCGGAAGCGAAGGGCTTCAAAACTGAAGTTATCGAAGTATCTGAAGGTGAAGTTGCTGGTTTGAAAGGTGCAACAGTACGTATCTCTGGTGAGTACGCGTACGGTTGGTTACGTACAGAGACAGGTGTTCACCGTCTAGTTCGTAAATCACCATTTGATTCAAGCGGCCGCCGTCATACATCATTTGCTTCTGCGTTTATTTACCCAGAGATTGATGACAACATTACGATTGATATTAACCCTTCTGACTTACGTATTGACGTATACCGTGCTTCGGGCGCTGGTGGTCAGCACGTAAACACCACTGAGTCTGCGGTACGTATTACTCACGTTCCAACTAACACAGTGGTTCAATGTCAGAATGACCGTTCGCAGCATAAGAACAAAGATCAAGCGATGAAGCAGCTACGTGCTAAGCTTTTTGAGCTTGAGATTCAAAAACAAAATGCTGAAAAACAAGCGAACGAAGATACTAAATCAGACATCGGTTGGGGCAGTCAAATCCGCTCTTACGTACTGGATGATTCACGTATCAAAGATTTACGCACTGGCATTGAAAACCGTAATACTCAAGCGGTTCTTGATGGCGACCTAGATAAATTTATCGAAGCTAGCCTGAAATCAGGTTTATAAGCTTTTCACCGACAAAACTATTTTCATAAAGAAAGACAGGATACATCGAAAATGACTGATGCTGTTCAAAACGAAAACGCACAAGAAGAGAATAAGCTAATTGCTGAGCGTCGTGCCAAGCTGGATCATATCCGCAAGAGCTGCAAAGCAAACGGCCACCCAAATGACTTCCGTCGTGAGCACCTAGCTGGCGACCTTCAAGCGGAATTCGGTGAAAAGACTAAAGAAGAACTAGAAGAGCTAAACCACATTGTTGCTATTGCCGGTCGTGTAATGGCTAAGCGTGGTCCATTCCTAGCTATTCAAGAAACGTCTGGCCGTATCCAAGCATACGCAGCAAAAGACGTACAAAAAGTACTTAAAGAGCAGTACCAAGGCCTAGATATCGGTGACATCATCGGTGTTAAAGGTGCACTTCACAAGTCAGGTAAAGGTGATCTTTACGTGAACATGGAAGAGTTCGAACTGCTAACTAAAGCACTTCGCCCTCTACCAGAGAAGTTCCACGGTCTAACTGACCAAGAGATGCGTTACCGTCAGCGTTACGTTGACCTAATCGTGAACGAAGATTCTCGCAACGCATTCATCGTACGTTCTAAGCTTGTTTCTTCAATCCGTAACTTCATGAGCTCAAAAGGCTACCTAGAAGTTGAAACGCCAATGATGCACGTGATCCCTGGTGGTGCAACTGCACGTCCATTCATCACTCACCACAATGCACTAGACATCGATATGTACCTACGTGTTGCTCCAGAGCTTTACCTGAAGCGTCTAGTAGTGGGTGGTTTTGACCGTGTATTCGAGATCAACCGTAACTTCCGTAACGAAGGTCTATCGCCACGTCACAACCCAGAATTTACAATGATGGAATTCTACCAAGCGTACTCTGACTACAAAGATCTGATGGATCTAACTGAAGAGATGCTAAGCACTGCGGCTATGGACGTTCTTGGTTCTACTTCTATGCCTTACGGTGACGAGACAGTAGAGTTTGGTGGTAAGTACGCTCGCATGAGCATGTTTGAAGCAATCAAACACTACAACCCTGAGCACGCTGAGATCCAAGCGCTAACAGAAGAAGACCTACAAGACCGTGAGAAGATGGTAGCAATCGCGAAATCTGTACACGTTGAAGTAGAGACATTCTGGACATGTGGTCAGCTTCTAGAAGAGATCTTTGGTGAAACGGCTGAGCCTCAGCTAATTCAACCAACGTTCATCACTGGTTACCCAGCGGACATCTCTCCTCTAGCTCGTCGTAGCGATGACAACCCGTTCTTCACAGACCGTTTTGAGTTCTTCATCGGTGGCCGTGAAGTAGCAAACGGCTTCTCTGAGCTTAACGATGCAGAAGACCAAGACGAGCGTTTCAAAGCACAAGTTAACGCGAAAGACGCAGGTGATGATGAAGCAATGTACTACGATGCAGACTACATCACAGCTCTTGAGCACGGCCTACCGCCAACAGCGGGTCAAGGTATCGGTATCGACCGTCTAGCAATGCTATTCACAAACACGCACACAATCCGTGACGTGATCTTGTTCCCGGCAATGCGCCCACAAGCGTAATTATCGCTTACGGGTTATCGCTTACGGGTTATCGCAGCCCAATCCAATAAAAAAGCCACCTTCGGGTGGCTTTTTCTGTTTTTAGGCCTCAAAACCCAGCCTGTACCGCACTCTTGATTCGAAAAATCATTATTTCTGACATAGTCTTACTAATGAGACATAAAATCTAAGATAGTCTCTCTACTATAGGTTTCTGCATTGAATACGATCTCGCGGCATTTTGCCACGCGAACAAGCGGTGACTCGTATTAGCCTGATTTAAATAAAAATAGAATAAGGAAGAAGGATGGGAACTCAATTTAAGATGGATTCCTTGCCAGGTTCTCTTATCGTCGTTGGTGGTGCGTACGAACCCTGGTTATCTGTATTAGAGCAAGTGGGTTGGCAGTGTACCCAGTGTGCCGACTTACGAAAAGCGGATGCCTTGATTAATGAAATTGGTCCATGTATTGGCATTGTGGATCTTAGCCATGATGAATTCAGCCTTAATGGTATTGCTAACCTTGTGAGCAACAACAAGCAGGTAAGATGGCTCGCGTTTATCCGTGAATCTCAATTAAGTTCAGATACGATCTGCCAATTTATCGTTAACTTTTGTATCGACTTTTTCACTGCCCCGATCCCAGACGCTCAGCTGTTAAGCACCATTGGTCACCAGTTAGGAATGCTTAAGCTTGAACAGAAAGTATGGCCAAACTATGGTATTAACAACAATATGGGGTTACTAGGCGACTCTGTGGCTGTGAAACGCCTAAGAGACCAAGTGAAGCGTATTGGCCCAACGGATGTCAGTATTCTGATTTATGGAGAGAGCGGTTCAGGTAAAGAGACGATTGCACGCTCTATTCATCAAAACTCCTCACGATCTCAAAAGCCATTTCTAACGGTGAACTGCCGTGCCTTGTCTGAAATGAGAATAGAATCTGAGGTATTTGGTATCTCCGAACAGCCAATGTCTTCTCCTTGTATGTTAGAAGAGGCTGATGGCGGCACCATCTTGCTCAATGATGTTTTGGCGATGCCACGTAATCAACAGTTGAATCTGCTGCGTTTTCTACAAGAAGGCAAGATTGAAACGGCTGATGGACCTAAGTCTGTTGATGTACGTATTCTGGCAGCAAACTCTTCTGATATTGAAAAAGCCTTAATCGAAGGGGATTTCAACGAAGAGCTTTATCACTACATTAATGTGCTACGCATTCATGTACCGAGCCTCAAAGAGCGCGTGAGTGATATTTCCGTATTAGCCAATCACTTCCTACGAGAGTATTCGAAAGAGTTTAACGCTCAGGCAAAGAGTTTTTCAGAAGATGCTATTCGTTCGATGAATCGCTACCACTGGCCAGGCAATGTTCGCGAATTGATGAACCAGATAAAGCGCGTTGTGTTGATGTCGGATGCTGTGATCATTGAGGAGCAGCAGCTTGACCTGCCAAAGCAGAATGATGAGCGACGTAGCTTGAAGAGTATTCGCGAACGTTCAGAGCGTGATGCCTTACTGATCGTCTTGGAATCTTATGGTGGGCAGGTTTCATTAGCCGCTAAGGAACTTGGCGTGTCACGAGCCACCATGTACCGTTTGCTGAATAAACACAGTCTGATTTCCGAGGGTGTTGTGTAGAACTCTCTTCTAAGTCATTAAATCTGTTAGTGTAAATTTAAGAGCCACGCATGATGAACTGACCCCCAATAGTTGGACACCAATTATTGGGGGTCTTTTTATGTCCAAATATAGCCGAGAGCTAAAATGTATCATTGCTAAGCAATACTTAGATGGCACGTCATCTCTCTACTTAGCAAAACAATATTCAATTTCTTCAAGACAGATACGGTATTGGGCTCAAGTCTTTGCCATTCATGGTACTGATTCATTTTTGCCAACTAACCATGCGGCTACTGCTCAGACAAAACGAAAAGCATTGA
>NZ_JAKEUW010000080.1:0-17005 GCF_022398115.1 Vibrio sp. Isolate22
CAGTGTGGCTGATCATCCTCTCAGACCAGCTAGGGATCGTCGCCTTGGTGAGCCATTACCTCACCAACTAGCTAATCCCACCTAGGCATATCTTGACGCGAGAGGCCCGAAGGTCCCCCTCTTTGGCCCGTAGGCATTATGCGGTATTAGCCATCGTTTCCAATGGTTATCCCCCACATCAAGGCAATTTCCTAGGCATTACTCACCCGTCCGCCGCTCGACGCCGTTATCGTTCCCCGAAGGTTCAGACAACTCGTTTCCGCTCGACTTGCATGTGTTAGGCCTGCCGCCAGCGTTCAATCTGAGCCATGATCAAACTCTTCAATTTAAGATTTTGTCGACTCAATGAATACTGATTACATTCTCTTCGCTTAATAAAAAGCTAAGTAATGTTGAATTGACTGTGCCGAATCTTACGATTCGAATTGGTCACTCAGTTCATTGAAATCAAGTTGAAACCGAAGTTTCATTTTTGATATTCATCAACGAGTGCCCACACAGATTGATAGGTTTAAATTGTTAAAGAGCTTTGCTTATCGAAACTTTCTTTTTACAAAGAAACCCTTGAAAGCGGACGTGAATTCTAGCGATTTAATCTTAAGTGTCAAACACTTTTTAAAATTAATTTCTTTCGAACTTTCCGTCTTACTGATTACTGCTGAAGCCTTGTGGCGTCTGCCGTGTCAGTGAGGCGGCATTATAGAGATCATCGAAAACATGGCAACCCCTTTTTTAATAAAAATTCAAAAAAACTGTTTAAGTGTTTACTTTTGCGTCAAAAGGCTCTTTCGTCGCTCAAAGCTCATACAATAACAGGCATATTCCTCAAAACTTTGTGATTAAATCTCTCGAAAAGGATTCTATATCTAACTCTATACCCCATTTTTTACTCAGCTCTACGATGTTATCTAGGGAGTTCTGCACCGTCGTTATCGTCAATGTGTTGTTATCTAGGTCGTATACTTGTTTTTGTGTGGTGTAATAGAAGTACAGAATGGCCAACGCATCTTGGTCACCTTGCTTAGCCTTCGCTTGAATTCGCTTTAGTTTTCGATAAATTTGATTGTGGATTTGTTTAAGGTTCCACACGTACACCGCTTCCTTGAAGTATTCATGTCCTTTTACGCGACTCGCAATAAAAGCATTTAGCGCTACAGACAAGATCACTCCAAGCACGTTTAAATGGAAATTGCCCGTTGATTCACCAGCAATCGAATTTGTTGTGCCAAATAAGTCAATCAGTATGGTGCCGAATACGATTGCAAACACTGCAAGTGATCCAACTAAACCCACCAACAACAGGTTCATCTTCTTTCTATATTCTTCTTTATCTATTTTCTGCAACTTCATCGACTACTTCCTTCTGCAAGCCACCTAATAATTTGCGCATACTATCTATGTAAACAATCGGTCGCTTCAACCTTTACCATCTTGTAATGTGGTCATTCTCTATTTAATACGTTGAGTTCTTGAAGTTAGCGCTATAAGCAACTCTATTTGACTTCATTAATAGAAAAGAGTTACATACCGCCACAATTTTGGTTATTCATCAATTCATGTTGCTAAAGCTCGTTTCGCTTTATCACATACTGACAAGGTACATTCTATGCGTTCATTTGTATTACGCGCTCGCGCAGCCCCTACGGAGAGTAAACTTATCTTAGAAGGCGTTGGACAAGATGCTCATACTGAGATTCTGGCTCATACTCTGATGAACACGATCTTCGTTGCCCAGTCTCACCGTGAGAATGTCACCGTACACCTTGTATTAGAAAGTACTAAAGACTTTTCACGTACAATTACATTCGATTCTAATGAGATCACTAATATTGGTGGTTTCCATGAGTCGGCGTTGTTGTCAGCGGTAGTAAGAGCGGTTGACGCTTCTCAAGGTATGACTAAAGAACAGACGCGTCAGGTTGAACCGGGCATCACAGTTCGCACTATGAGTTTTGAAAAGCTGGTTAAAGAACTGGCTGAAGACCACCAGCTGTACATGATGGATAAAAAAGGTGACTTTATCCGTGATGCAGAGATTGCTGAAAACCCATGTTTCCTTCTGACTGATCACATCCCTATGCCTAAGAAAAGCTACAACAGCTTAAAACGCTTAGGAACAGAGAAAATCAGCTTAGGTCCAAACATGCTATTCGCTTCTCAGTGTGTCGTGTTAATCAACAACGAATTGGATATCCGCGGTTTCTAAACTAGATAACACGAAATCCAATTAACAAAGCCCGGTTGTTTGCCGGGCTTTTAGTTTTTTATGTACAGGTAACACCTTCGTTTAATGTTTCGCAAGCTCTACCCTCACATGAGATCTCGCATTAATGTCTCGTATTGCTCTGACGCTAAGACGACTAAATGATTGAGTTCTTTCGCGTCGTCCTCAGCTAACAGAAGTTGCCAATCAGTTTGTTGACCATTTTCATCTCGCCCAACTACTTTGATCTTGCCCCGTTCGCTTTCAAACAATAAATTTCGAAAATCGGTGTCATGTTGCTCATGACATTCCAAGATCTTAAACTCCAAGTTTCCTGTTGGTCTCACTTTTATGTGCGCATGAAAATGTTGCTGATTTTGTAACTCATACTCCCTATGTATTTCAAACATACTCCCTCCTATAAATCTTAACCTAAGCTAGTAAGCGGTCTTCGATACTTTCCCCGCCCTTTAAAGGTCTATTCCCCCAGTGGGTATCTATACAAAGTGTAGGCTTCAAATTTCAGTACTAGTGCAAAATCAGCCTGCTGTTTGATACTAGACAAAATAGCGTTCAGTATTGTCACACCTCGATTGATCTTTCTTGACGGGTATAAACCAACTCAAGAGTCAAGTAGAGCTCACCAAACACCTAATTTATAAAACTTGCGCTCGGTTCCATTTCTCTGACCTGTTGGTCTGACCTTTAAGAATATTATGACGTTTAGCTCCAAGCTTTTGATTCGATAGTTATACTTTCCATAATTTCGGTGAATTTATATAAGGGAATGTATGTCGATTTTTACCGTGTTCTTCTGTGGTACAGGCTCCAATTCAGAAGATAATAACCATAAGAACTATGTGTCTGGCGAGCTGATATCAACATTGGCGAAGAATACTACTGGGCGAGACATGATTGACTATATCCAAGTGGACGGTGTTGGTAGCGGAAACCAAAACGAATGGTTGAAGCAAGGCAAGGACGATACATACTCTACGATTAGAGGGACTCTGCAAGGCAAAGGTATCGATAGCAACATGCGCCATGTATTGAACATCATACGTGGTAACCAGCAAGACAAAAATGACTACCTCAAACGAGCTAAAGGATTGCTCAGTGAATCCCGCCCAGCGAAATCCGCTTGGCCTTTTGCAACCAACCAGAAATATCAAGAATGGCTTAAAAACTCAAAAGAGTTAGCCGCCGATCTAAAACACGGTATTGCCGCTCGTCAACAAAACATAGCGATTGAGCGCCAGAGCAAACCGATCAGCCAAGTGAACATCGTTGGCTGGAGCCGTGGTGGTGTCAGTTGCTTTGAGCTGGCGAACCGTATGCTCAAAGATCCAGAACTTAGCCATATCCCAGTCAATATTTTCGCTTGTGACCCTGTACCAGGGGGAATGAACGCGTTCAAGGATTACAAGTCACTTGGTAAAAACGTAAAACAGATCGTTTGCGTATTTGCGGAAGACGAACGTTCCCTAGCGTTCAAAGCAAGAATGCCCCGCTTATCTCGCTCAACCCAATATTACACCACCTATATGCCAGGCCGACACGGCACCTTAGTTGGTAATGCCAATACCTCTGGCGGAAGCAAAGGTGCAGGTTTACTGACAGGCCCAGGGCTTGTAACCCGAGACTTTATGGAAAAAGTATTAACAGGATGGGGAACCAAGCTTAAAGGCAGCTCAACGCTGAACTTTTCAAGGCAGCGTATTATTGAGTTATACGAACAGATGCGTAGCCACGAAGAATACTTCAATAAAATGCACGGCATAACCTACACCGCTAAGAATCGACTGTTTTGGACAAGCAAAGACCGAATCGGACAGCAGAGAGAGCGTCGCTTTGGTATTCCAATGTATCGTTTTCAGTTTCCCGGTATAACCAATAACTATGGCGATGCAATCAATCGTCACCACTGCGATGTGTTAGCGACCAATGCGTTCGCGACAAAAGGCACCTCTTCTGCACTGCCTAACTCTGTGTAATGTTGCGTTGCTGCTTTCCTTTAAAAACAAAAAGAGCTCAACAATGTGAGCTCTTTTTATTAACTATACTTTCGTAGCGATGGTTTTATCTAAAATTAACCAAAGATAAAGGTGTATAGGTAACCTGCACCAATCGCCATACTTAGTATTACGAATAGGAAGGCCGCAATCATCTGATTTTTGAAGATAGACTTAAGCAGAATAACTTCTGTCAAGCTCGCACCCGCACTACCAATGATCAACGCCATTACAGAACCTAGAGCCATACCCTTTTGTACTAATGCAGCACTCAGTGGAATCACAGCTTCAGCACGAATGTACAGTGGAATACCAATTACAGCTGCGATTGGAATCGCGTACCACTTACCTTCACCTGCATATTCAGCAATCAAGTCAGTTGGAATGAAGCCATAGATAAATGAACCAATTGCGATACCCATCATCAAGTAAGGGAACACTTGTTTGAAGTCTTTCCAAGTTGAGAACCAGATTCTTACCCAACGGCTAGGTTCTTTCTTCTCAACAACTGTTGCTGTCGCTGTACCGTCAGCCGAGCAGCATGATACTTCTACTTTCGGCTCTTCTTTCTTAGTGCCACAACATGCGCTCTCTTTTGCCATTACTGGTACAGGTTCAGCACATGCGCTTGTACCACATGAAGATTCCGCTTTTGCTGGCTCTGCTTTCTTAGGTGCAGAGTCACCACAACTAGTACCACAGCTTGAAGATGAACCTGTTGATTCATACGCTTCTGCTTTTACGTAACGCTCAAAGCCTAATTTCTCCAGTGTGTAACCTGCTACTACCGATACCGTCATTGCGACTAAGAAGTAGAACGCTGCCACTTGCCAGCCAAAGGTAATCACGAACAAACCAATGATCACTGGGTTCAATAGTGGACTACCAAATAGGAACACCATCATTGGACCAAAACCCGCTCGTGCACGTAGCAAACCTTTTAGGAAAGGAATCGTCGAACATGAACAGAAAGGCGTAATCGCACCGAGTAGTGCGGCAATCACATAGCCCTTACCGTTACGTGAGCTCAAGATAGATTGAATCTTCTCGGGCGTAAGGAACTCTTGAAGAATCCCAACGATGTAGCTAATCGCCAAGAAAAGGATGATGAGTTCTACTGCTAAGAAAGCGAACATATCCAGCGCGTCTTTTAGCATTGTTAACATTTCATTGCTCATAATTAACTCCAAACAGGATTGAAGGTCGAACTCTATGAGGAAAGTACCCGACCCTTAATTTCGAATATTCTCGAATTATAGAAATAAATAGTTACAGATTAAGTTTTATTTCCATAAAAATCGAAATAAATTTCAAACAAGCGGCCTTTCAATGACTTACGTATTCATTGTTTTTAGATTTGAATTAAACTTTCATTTCGACTATTATCGAAATTAAATCTTGAGGAGTTAATATGAACTTAGAAGTCGTAGCAAAAGCACTTAAAGAGCTAGGCCACCCAATTCGCCTTAGTATCTATAAGAGTGTTGTAAAAGCTGGCTACCAAGGCATTGCGGTTGGCGGCCTACAAGAAGAACTCGGTATCCCCGGTTCTACTTTGTCTCATCACATATCAAGCCTTGCCTCAGCGGGCCTTATAAGCCAAAGACGTGAAGGCAGAACTCTCTTTTGTGTCGCAGAGTATGAATGCCTAGAAGGGGTTATTGGTTTCTTACAAGACGAGTGTTGCGTAAATGAACAGTGCAAATAACACATCTTTAAACTTAGAGCAGGTGTGGGCTGAATATCAGCAGACATTAAAAGCATTCCTCCACTCTAAAGTCAGTAATACCGCCGATGTAGAAGATTTGCTGCAAGAGATCTTAATTAAGACTTTTCAGAACCTGCACAAAGTGCAAGATGCGAGCAGTGTTAAATCGTGGCTATTTCAATTAGCTAATAACACAATTATCGACTTCTACCGGAAACATGCTCGTCAACAACGTGATAGCAAAATTGATGCGGACGATTTATGGTTTGCAGATTTAGACCACAATGAAGAGTTCAAACAGAAGTTGTCTTTGTGTATTGAACCCTTCATCCAAGCGTTGCCTGAGCAAAGTGCCTCGCTATTGCTTGCCGTTGATATCAAGGGCCAAAGCCAGAAAGCGCTAGCAGAAGAGCAAAACGTCAGTTATTCCACCATTAAATCTCGCGTTCAGAAAAGCCGTGGCGATCTTAAGAATCTATTTGAACAGTGCTGCAACTTGTCGCTAGACAAACAAGGTAATGTGATTGATTGCGAGCTCAAACCGGAATCCGGTTGTGGCAACTGCTAAGTGTTGAATGACTATCTTCATAGAACAAAGCCAGCTATTGATGCTGGCTTTGTTGTTTTCTATTGCTTGTAATATAGGCTTAAACTCAATTTCGCTAAGCCGCTTCCGCTTTTACAACCGGTTGATAGCGCCCCGGTTTATGATTCATCGCGAGAATCAGGTTGGTGACTACTGCACCCAACACAGACAAGAGTATTAGTGGTGCATCAACGATAAACAGTGAAAGCACCACAATGGTACAGTCTAATGCCATCTGAACCTTTCCTGCTCGAATCCCAAAACGTTCTTGTAAGAACAGCGCCAGAATATTAAAGCCGCCCAAGCTCATCTTATGACGGAAAATCACCAACATACCAGTGCCAATTAATCCACCGCCAAGTAATGCTGCATACAGTGCATGAATCTCGGCGATCTGAATCACGTGATATAAGTGATCCACTGCGAACGAAACTATCGAAACAGCAATAAAAGTATTGATTGTGAAACGCCACCCCATACGAGCGACGGATAAAATATAGAAAGGTAAGTTTAGTGCGAAGAACACTTGGCCAAAGCTTAGGTCTGTTACTTTGGTAATGAAAATTGCTAGACCAGCGGTGCCTCCGGTTAGCAAGCCGACTTGATTGAAAAAGATAACGCCAAGTGAAACCAGTGCGCTACCTAAGATCAGTGCCAGCAAGTTTTCGCGAAAGTTATGATCTTTATCCATGTGAATGACTCTCCCTGAATCTTTTAACATCGCGTTTCAGTCATGTTGAAACGATTTACGCCCAAATTTACGATGTTTAACAGATAAGTCGAGCGAGAGACCAATCTTATACGGTAATTAGTTTGTATATTAGTTTTTACAGTTATGTGAAATATCTCAATAAAGCATATAGTTACAGAGACGACACTAAGTATCCATATTGAATTACTGGCTTCTTCCTTGGAATCGTTGAGTGCCGAGTTTTCCCATTTCTTAGTCACATTTCCCTCTCAGATCAGCAGCGTGTAAATCTATGCATGAAACGCATAGACTAAATCACAAATTGTCATTTGATACATATCCTCCCCATCATTATGATGCGCGACTTCTTACAACATCGAGCGCATGTAAACACCTTATGTTTTCACAATCTCTTTTTGCTCAACTGGCCAGAATGACGTTATTCCTCGTCATTAGTTTGGTTATTGTGCATCACAGTCAGCCACTGATTGATCTTTTGGCTCAGCACGCCGTGAGTAGTGGCTGCCACCAGCAATCAGGGCACGAGCATCATCATGACATGACTGAACAAAACATGTCTGCGCAAGACCACTCACATCACCACCATTAATTAAAGAGTATTAGAATGAGCATTTTCCGTTTTCCTTTACTGGTATGGCTTGGGATCGGCACACTTATTATCAGTCTAGGGATCAGACAATCATTCGGCATTTTCATGATGCCAATTTCAGAGCATTTCGGCACCGGTCGTGAGTTTTTCAGCTTCGCTATTGCTCTACAGAACCTATTGTTCGGTGTGTTCCAACCTTTTGTTGGCATGGCTGCAGACAAATGGGGAGCAAGGCGCATCATTATTGCTGGCGCATGTGCTTACGGTTTGGGTTTACTTCTTACCTCAATTTCTACCGAATCGAGCATGCTTTACGTTTCGCTAGGCGCACTGGTTGGCCTTGGACTGAGTGCAACAAGCTATGTGATCGTATTGGGTGCAGTAGCGAAAGTAGTACCAGCAGAACACGCCGCTAAAGCATTTGGTTTAACTACGGCTGCGGGTTCATTTGGCATGTTTGCTGTGATTCCGGGCGCGCAATACATGTTGAACGAATTTGATTGGCAGAGTGCGATGCAAGTGTTTGCTGTGCTGTGCTGCGTGATGATCTCATTTGCACTTTTCATGCGAGCGCCAAAAGTTGCAACGAGTAAACAAACGCAAGTGGAAGACAATCAAACATTGAAAGAAGCGCTGTTAGAAGCCTTCTCTCACAGAGGTTACTGGTTAATTCATGCTGGTTTCTTCGTGTGTGGCTTCCACGTAATGTTTATTGCTACGCATTTACCAAGCTATCTAGCTGACAAAAACTTACCAGCGAGCAGCGCAGCAATGGCATTGGCTTACGTTGGTATCTTCAACATCTTCGGTTCTTACTTCTGGGGTGTGATGGGCGACAAGTTCAGCAAGCGTCATGTGATGTCTGCACTTTACTTAGTTCGAACTGTGGTTATCGGTGCGTTTGTCACTCTGCCAGTGACAGAATCGACCGCTGCAATCTTCGGTGCTGCAATTGGCTTCTGTTGGCTTGGTACGGTTCCACTGACTTCTGGTTTAGTTCGTCAGATCTTTGGAGCTCGCTACCTATCGACTCTGTACGGTTTGGTGTTCTTCACTCACCAAGTAGGTAGCTTCTTAGGTGCTTGGGTTGGCGGTCGTATTTACGATTACTACGGATCTTACGAACCAATCTGGTGGTCGACGGTAGTACTGGCATTTGCCGCAGCGCTTATCCATTTACCGATCAATGACAAACCAATTGAGCGTCTGAAATTGGCAATGGCTTAACGTTTAATACTGACTCCCCCAATCAGTAACAGCGATAAGCAATCCAATGAGAGAGTGGATATTGAATGGACTAGTTTCTGAGATATCCGCTCTCTTTTTTATTGGACGCAAAAACTGACTACGCTACTAGCGAAACTTGCATAAACCTCACTGAATATTAAGACTATTTCTACCGTTTTAATTTATAGTATCCATTCGCTCCTTTAGAACTTACTCGCAGGCCTATGGAATACCTAAATCAGACTGCCTTTATCGCAATGGCACTCATTTTTGTTGGTTCGTTTGTACAAACCGCCATCGGTTTTGGCTTGGCTGTTGTCGCCGCACCATTGC
Source organism: Vibrio sp. Isolate22 (assembly GCF_022398115.1). Lineage (NCBI taxonomy): Bacteria > Pseudomonadati > Pseudomonadota > Gammaproteobacteria > Vibrionales > Vibrionaceae > Vibrio > Vibrio sp. Isolate22. The sequence continues at coordinate 9,371 of NZ_JAKEUW010000080.1, forward strand.
TGTTTTTGGTCTCGCCAGACTATGTCCCTGCGCCTATCTGCCTCATTGGACTTTTTATCTCGGTATTCAACGCATTAAAACACCGCGCAAATATTTCTATTGGCGGACTCAAAGTCGCACTGTTGGGTCGAATCCCAGGCTCATTGGCAGGAGGTGCTTTGTTGGTGATGGTGTCAACGAGCGTATTGTCACTGTGGCTAGGATTACTGGTAGTGTTTGCCGTGATTGTAAGCCTACTGCCGTTTAGATTAGAGCCAACACCCGCCAAGATGGGGATTGCAGGATTTTTCTCAGGGTTCTTTGGGACAAGTTCGGGTATTGGGGGACCGCCGATGGCGTTGCTGCTTCAACACCAAGACGCTAACCAACTCCGTGGTAATCTTTCTGCTTTCTTTGTATTTAGCTCAATCATTTCATTAGTTGTGCAGATCCCGATTGGCTTCTTCACGCTTCACCATTTGATCATCACAATACCCTTGCTGCCCGCAGCTTGGTTTGGCTACAAAGTGGCTATGATGACCACTCAAACGATTTCGAAAGAGAAGATACGTATCGCTTCTTTACTGCTATGTTCTATCAGTGGCTTGACGGCTATTTGGCAAGGCTTAGCTGGCTAACTTCAAGCGGTATCCTAAATAAACACCACCAGCACCGAACTATTGAGAGGGCGCTCTATGACATACGATGAATTCAATGCTTTTTGCGAGTCACAAGCTGCTACTAGCTATGTCATGCAATGGAACAATTCACACGTTTGGAAGGTGGGTGGTAAGGTGTTTGCGATTGGAGGTTGGGGACCGAACGACGAGCCTGCATTTATCTTTAAGGCATCTGATCAGAATTTCGATTTTCTCAAAGAAGAGCCAGGGTATAAACCCGCACCCTACTTTGCTTCGCGTGGCATGAAGTGGATTCAGCTGTTTGAGAGCACACCAGAAAGGGATGAAGAATTGAGATACTACCTCACGGAGTCTCACCGAATCGTCTCTTTGGGACTAACCAAAAAGAAACAAGCAGAACTCGGGCTCAATCAATAGCCAGAGATTCCGCTTGTTAAACGAAAGCCAAATTGCTTTTGGGAACTAACTTGTTTTTAATAACTTATTTGCTTTAAAAACTAAGTTACTTTTAACAACGAAGCTCTTCTTGAATGGTTAAGCCGTTCTGAGGAATTTAGGTAATAAAGGTTCTATTTTTTGCGTTGGCACCAGTGGTACTAATAGGTAGATTAAGCCTGCAAAAGCAATAGATGCCGCTAAGTCTTCAGGACGATGCATACCAAGCCAAACGCGGCTATAAGCTACACCACCAGCCCAAGCTAGCATGCTGCCTACAAGGTAAAAACGCTTCGCTTCTAAGAACAACCCACCAAAGAATGCTAAGCAAACACCCACGAAAATCATGTGTCCTGATGGAAATGAATAGTCTGTTTCGCCAAGCCAATGACGCGTTCGCCATTCGCTGACCTTATCTTCTACTGACTCAATGACCACGTTCTTTTCTTCTAGTGGCAATTCATAAAACAACTCCGGCATATCAACCACTTCTTGGGTAACTAAGTACTCAGTATATGGGCGCGGACTCTCCGTTGATGATTTAAGGAATGTCTTCGCTGCAAAGCTTAACACCAATAAAACACCGAGCTGCAAACAAAGGCTCACTAATTTTGCTTTTGAGAACTTTAATGTCAGCACCAATAAAGAGAGAACTGCGAGTGTGATTAGGAACCCTTGATTACCCGCTGAATAAGTCACGAATGTCATCACCGCACCATAGAAAGGCAATACGGCACTTCCAAGGTCGAAATGAGATCCAAAGATCAAAAAGGGAACGAGAGAATACAAGCTTAAAACGAGCAGCAGTAAGCCTTTGGATTTGTTAGAGAACAGAGAAGTCATGGCTAAGGTCTTTTGGATAAAGTGGTCGGATGCTATCGCAGCTTAGCACCGCCAATATCAATTTTTTGTAAAAACGCTCAGTAAGACGTCGTAGCGCAATAAACTTCATTTATTCGAGTCGCTTTATTATTGGTTACGTGAAACACCGCACTACAACCCATCAGCAGCAACACCCTTATTTCACATTCCAATAGCAAATGGCGGGAACCAAGCTAGCCCATAATAAAGCACCCTGCCTGCGTTCTGCTGATAAAGTGAACACTTACCGGTTTGAAAGCGATGAATCTAAAAAACTTTGCTGTGAGTCCTTTAAATCCAGTATTGAAAGGATTACCATCTGGTCTGCTTTCATAGCAAAACAAATTATTAATTTTTATTCTCAGGGCGGGGCGAAATTCCCCACCGGCGGTATGTCCTTAGCAAAATCTAAAGATAAGCCCGCGAGCGCTCGATTCGTCGAGGTCAGCAGATCTGGTGAGATGCCAGAGCCGACGGTTATAGTCCGGATGAGAGAGAATGGAAAGACACTCGTTTAAGTTGGAAAGGCGTACCTGTTTATTGGGTTCATGCCCCCAACTCAGACGTGTGCATTTCGTTTTGGATAAAACCATGATGAACCGACTTGTAATGAGTTGGCTTTGTTGTGTTCGTTGAGATCCCTCATACAGCCCTGATTCTGGTGATATTTTAGGAGTTTAACCATGAATCAGTCTTCACTACTTGCCGAATTTGGCGAACCAATCACTCGTGTTGAAAACGCACTGCAAGCTTTGCGCGAAGGTCGTGGCGTACTTTTACTTGACGATGAAGATCGTGAGAACGAAGGCGACATCATCTACTCAGTAGAACACCTAACTAATGCTCAAATGGCACTTATGATCCGTGAATGCAGCGGCATTGTGTGTCTGTGTCTAACTGATGATCAAGCTAACCAACTTGACCTTCCACCTATGGTTGTTGATAACAACAGCGCAAACCAAACTGCGTTTACTGTGACTATTGAAGCAAAAGTTGGCGTTACAACAGGTGTTTCTGCCGCTGACCGTGTTACTACGATCAAAACAGCTGCAAACCCGACAGCGAAACCGACTGACCTTGCTCGCCCTGGTCACGTATTCCCATTACGCGCTCGCAAAGGTGGCGTACTTGCTCGCCGCGGTCACACAGAAGGTACTGTGGACCTAATGCAAATGGCAGGTCTTCAACCAGCAGGTGTATTATGTGAAGTTACTAACCCAGATGGCACAATGGCAAAAGCGCCAGAGATTGTTGCTTTCGGTAAACTACACAACATGCCAGTTCTGACCATTGAAGATATGGTGATGTACCGCAACGAGTTCGCTCTTAAGCTTGCATAAGGCTTAGTGCTTAATGACTCCCTTTGTAAGTCATTGAGCGTCGGATAAATATCGAAAGGCCTCATTCTTTAATGCTGTTTCTAGTGAGCAGCATTAAAGAGTGAGGCCTTTTTAATTTCCCTTATGGCAAGAAAAGTCAGCTCTGAAATCAAAGATACGTTCCAGTTCTGACGGATTACCTCTCAAAAAATCCTGCAAAATATGAGAAAAACTAACTCGAATGGTGAAGTCATGCACCAACGTTGATCATTCAAAAATAGCACATAAATATAAGTCATTGAAATATAACACTTATCAATTCTGGCACAGTGTCTGCACTACCACTAAATAGGTATTCAGATATTGGAGGTCGAATATGTTTGTAGTTATTTCAGTGGGTTTATCCATAGCAGTGCTTGCCACTCTGTTCTATTTCTCCAGAAAGAGACAGACTGCGCTATCACACAGGTTTGAGACCTTAGTTCTACTCAGAGAGCTGCTGTTGCTGTCACGAAAACACCGTGCAGCGACGCATTACGCTTTAGCTTGTAAATTATCTAGTAGCTCAATTCGCAGAGTAAATGAGGTATACGACAACATACTAGAGGTGTCTGAACTGCTTCAATCGCACGTCTCATTTGATAGCCGACCCATGTATCGCATCTACCACCTCAAGCTCATCGCAATGCACAGTGATTGGCAAAACCGCAGCTTGGTTCGCAACCAATCGATTCATGGTAAAACCATTCGCCACTGTATGTTCTTAATGGATGAGGTGATGATCGTATGGTTAACTCAATCAGAGCGTGAAGACATGAGCCGTGAGTATCACATGAACTGGCAGCAAATCTTAGATTGCATGGATGTTCTGACTAAACTTCGTTTATGTATCCCAGAAATTACAGTTACTGATAGCGAAAAGCCGGAAGAATATTTGAGGTTTAAGTTCTACGCGTCTCAGATGCATCGAAAGCTTAACCAACTATCAATAATTTGCCCTATTAGCACTGGCTCACCCGTTTTTTCACGAGCAATGCATTCGCTCGCGGAGATCTCTTCAAGCAGTGAACTAACTCAGCCAGCAGATAGCATGTATGAACTAACCAGTGATATATCTCGTGCCGTTTCGCAAGTCTATGATCAGGTGCTGTCTGAAATAGCCAAGAGCTTGTATCAGCCTTTACCAGAAATCAATGGAAAGACAGTAAATACCCGATTATCCGAACATGGGTATGTATAACGGCTTCGTGAGAGGAGAGCGTGCTGGAACTCTGAATTATTGAGTTCAAATCCGATATCACCATTGATATCGGATTTTTGTAGTTATGTGCCGACGAACTCTATCGTGAATCTTCACTTAGCTAGCTTATTCAAACATCATTAGACCTGATATCCTTCGACCAAGCTTCTGCTGCAAAATCAATGAACTGACGCACGGCAGGAAGCTGATAGCTTCGAGATAAATACACGGCCCAAAGCACGCTGCTGGGTGAAACAAAACCCTCTAACACTCGCTTCAATTGACCATCTGCAATCAATGGGTTAGCTAGGTCACAAGGCAAACGAACTACCCCTTTTCCATGCAGGGCTGCCCGAGTTAGCACTCCAACATCATTGGCTATAATCGAACCAGACACCTCAACCGAATAGTGTTGATTGTCCTTAACGAAGTCCCACTTGGAAACATTCAAATGCCGAAAGCAATTGTGCTGCCTGAGATCTTCAACCGTTTCAGGTTCACCATGTTTATCTAAATAAGCTGATGAAGCACATACCACGGAATCAATTTCCATTAGCTTTCGAGCAATTAAACTATCGTCCGGTTGATCGGTATAGCGAAGTGCAATATCGATCCGCTCATCCACCAGCTGAGTAAAACGGTCAGAAGCAAACAATTCAACCGTAATATACGGATGCAGCTCAATAAACTGTTCAACCACATCCAAGAGCATGTTTTGAGTTAAGCCAATAGGCGCAGCAATTCGAATGGTTCCTGAAAGGTCGTCCATCTGATTAAGAGCGGTCACTTCAAGTTCGGCGGCTTCATGAAGGATTTTCTCGCAACGCTGCAACGCGATTTCTCCTGCAGCCGTTAAGCTCACCTTACGAGTGGTTCTGTGCAACAGCCTTTGCTTTAACCACCCTTCTATCTCTTGAACATGACGTGACACCTGTAATCTGCTCATATCCAAATGCTCAGCCGCTTGGGTGAAGCTGGCACAATTTGCGACTTCGACAAAGCTACGCATCGCCGTCAATCTATCCATCACACTCTCTCCGAGCGGTTTAACCGCTAATTCAACCTTATTAGCTAACTATATAGATACAATCTACATCATTTTCTGATATTTATCGCAACTTAGTGAGCTATTAGACTGCAATGGCTGTCGAGAAAACGACTCAATAAATTAGATAATTGGAGAGACATTATGAAAATTGCAGTACTAGGCGCATCAGGTTGGATTGGTAGTCACATTGCTCAAGAAGCTCAATTTCGTGGTCATGAGGTCGTCGCTGTCGTAAGAGATGCAAGCCGTGTGGAAACCAAAGACATTGAAGTTCGTTCATTTGATTTACAAGACGATGCAGCAAACTTATCAACTGCATTCTCCGGCGTTGATGCAGTTATTGCTTCCATTGGCGGACGTGCTCTGGGCAATCACGACATCGTAAAAAACACTGCGACTAAGTTGTTGGAAAAATTACCAAGTATCGGCATCGAGCGCTTGTTGTGGGTTGGTGGTGCAGGTTCATTAGAAGTGGCGCCAAACGTACCGCTAGTGACCGTTCCAGATTTCCCTTAAGAATATAAAAATGAAGCCTTAGCGCAAGGCGAAGCCCTTGAAGTATTCAAGCAATCTAAAAGCGAAGTTAACTGGACTTTTGTTAGCCCTGCAGCAGAAATATTCCCAGGTGAAAAGCTATCGACCTACCGTACAGGTGGCGACCAACTGCTCACAGACGAAGATGGCAACAGCAAAATATCAGTCAGCGATTACGCTATCGCGATGATTGATGAACTCGAGGCCGGTAAGTTCCCGCGCCAACGCATTGGAGTCGCTTACTAACCATCTCATCAATGGACCAGTACGACTATCTGGCTTGCCTGATTGCCGCTTAGATCCACTGATTAAGCGGCATTTTCACTTTCTCCCTAACTTACTATCCATAGGTTGGCACCTTTTGATAGCAGCCTGTCGTGATGCGCGAGTGCGTGGCGCGATGAGGTACCCTACCATTTACCCCGTCAGCAACAATAATCAAAACAACGGGGAAAACCTATGAACACTTCAAACATTGCTTTAATCACTGGTGCATCAGGTGGTATCGGCCTTGAACTGGCAAAAATTCACGCAAAAAAAGGTGGGGACCTTGTTCTTGTTGCTCGAACACTGCCAAAGCTCGAATCACTAAAGGTCGAGATTGAAAAACAATATAACGTTTCTGTTCATGTAATTTCTGAAGATCTGAGTGACCCTCAAAGCCCTCAGCGAATCTTCGATTACACAGAAAACCATGGACTTGAGATAAGCACTCTAATCAACAACGCTGGCTTTGGTGGTCATGGTCTATTTCATAAGCGAGTGCTAGATGCTGATTTGTCGATGATTCAAGTAAACATCAATGCACTGGTATCACTGACTCACTTGTATCTTCAAGGTATGGTCGAACGTAATCATGGCAAAATATTGAACGTGTCATCAACCGTCTCTTTCTTACCCGGTCCACTACAAGCAGTGTATTATGCGACCAAATCATTCGTCACTTCATTCTCTCAAGCTATTGCTCAAGAAGTCGAAGACAACAACATTACTGTCACAGCTCTGTGTCCTGGCACTGTGAAAACAGGCTTCGTAGAAGCAGGCGATCTCAAAGGCGTCGATGCTTGGAAAAATGCGAAGTCTCCTGAGTCTGTTGCACAAATTGGCTACCAAGCGATGGAAAAAGGCCAATTAGTTGCGTTTAATGAGAGAGGACTGCAGTTCATGCTGGAATGGTTGATTCCACTGCTACCAAGAAAAATGGTGCTAAAACTGTCTCGTCAATCAATGGAAAAACATTAAACCTATCAGCGAATCGCTCTTAATTGAGCGATCTAAGCCTAATCGGTTTAGAAGGATTTTATTATTTTTGACAAAGTCAGAGCGCTTTAAAAAGGTTCATCGCGGCTTTCCGGGGAAAGCCGCTTTTATCTTCAAGAAGAAGTAGTCTGTATCTCGATACCCATACCCCATTCGCTTGATTAACTTTATTTTGTTGTTTATCCCTTCCAATGTGCAGGTGTTGAGCGGATAACTTGCCGATCCAATAATACCGTGAAGATAAGGCCTCAGTTTTCGTGCGAACTCTTTCAATGGCTTAATTCCACTTTCTTGCACTTGTGCCCACCATACCTCCCA
>NZ_JAKEUW010000081.1:0-16612 GCF_022398115.1 Vibrio sp. Isolate22
TGAGTAGGAAAGGAAACTGCTGGGACAATGCTTGTGTTGAGAGTTTCTTCCATTCTATGAAAGTGGAAGCGATCCAATATGAGCCGATTATGACGAGAGAGCAGATGCGCCAAACGATCTTCGAGTACATAGAGGTTGATTATAATCGAACGAGAAGGCACAGTGCTCTTGGGTATCTAAGCCCAGTTAACTTTGAACAACAAAATGTCGCTTAATGAAGTGTCCAGTCTGGCTGGAGCAGATCAGGGTGTTTTGTTGTTGAAATAGAGTAAGTCGGCATAGCTTGTAAGTTTATTCGTAGTCTCACACAGCTAACAATGTGTTAGCCATGTGAATTGTCAGAGAGTAAATCGGAAATTCGAGTGAATTACGACGCGATAGGCAAAGGAGAGAAGATGGTTTGAATTGATGAGAAACCGTCTCCTCGATGAGGATTAAAATCTTCTAGGTGTACGAAGAATTCGAGTACCTCTGAGGGCTTGTCATCTTCAATTAATAAGAACTCGAGTAACCCTTTTTCAATATGACACGATAGAATGGTTTCATTGGATTGACCCGCTGAAACCTGTTCAACATTGATCACGACACTTGATTCAGGCAATACATTGAAAGAGTCCTGAGCACATTTAAGAACACAGCTACACACATATTCTCGATATAGGATATTACTCTCAGATATGGGTAGGCTTTCTAGTTTTACCTCACCTTGGCACAGCACTTTTCTCTCTTTAGGGATGACATTATCCTTATTCACCTGAATATTGATTTCTAACAGGTGACCATTTTTGTAAGTATTAAAGTTATGGTTGATCAGTTTTGTGTCGATGACCGAGGCGTTGATAGGGTTCTGTTGTGCTTCTGAAAGAGCGGTCAGTTTGGCTTCGCTATCGTTATTCAAAACACCCTTTGAAAGTTGGTTCTTCTTGGCCCAGTAACTGTAGTTCTGAACCCAATGCACAAACTCTGTTTTGTAATCTTCAATATCTTGTTCTGCTGCTCGTTCAACGTTCTTAGTGAGAGCATGCAGTTTTGATTTATTCCCCAATAACATATCCAACCAATTAGGTTTGTAATCATCGAGCGCTTCCATGGCTTTGACTTTATGGTCGAAGCGAACAGCTGGCATTGCAGGTGCGGGCTCCATAGCCATCGACTCCCAATTCACTTTTGGCGTCGGAATGGTATGAACAGATTGGATTAAGTGCAGGTGTTGATTGAACATGGCCACTTCACTGACCGCGTCCTCAAGTTGTTTGGTATTCATCTACATTCCTGTCGACGGTTATTTTTGTCATTTGCCGCTCATTTTATGGTCAAAGGTCGCGAACAGTATTTAAATGAATGTGATTGATCTTTCGTGAGGTTGCTTGATATCAGTTTAGGAATATTTGTCTGTAGTGAAGTTCGTTTTTGAAGGCGACAGGTGAAAGACAGTGCAGAGAGGAAGGTGCTGAATCCACTCGGAAAAGTGAAACTCACCAGAAAAAACGAAGCCCTGCTTTAAGAGCAGGGCTTGTTTATGAATCAGTAGTAAACCGCGTATCAGGCGATATGTGTCATTCGATTGATAACGAATGACTCGATACATCCCTCAGTCGCCGCAACGTAGTCTGCAATATGCTGACTTTCTAGATGCTTTTCAAGAAGAGCCTCTGACTCCCAATTCTCATGAAACACAAAGTGCGCCGGGTTGCTGTTGTCTTGATGGAGGTCGTAGTTGATACAGCCTTCTTCAGCACGGGTTTGATCGATTAGTTTGATCATCTCTGATTTTACAAACTCAATCTTCTCTTCTTTACAGACGATTGTCGCAATAATGGTTAGCGTAGTCATTGTGAACTCCTAGGGCAATAAATCTATTGGTCCGGATAATATAAGTACTTATGAATCAAAGAAAAAGAATCGAGTCATCCAATGACTATGGTTAATGGTATCCATAATCCTTTGGTGATGATTAGACTATTGGTGAGTTACGCCCATAAAAATGCCCGGCAATAAGCTGGGCATGTTAAAACTAAAAGAATTAGTTACTGAAATCAGCCTTTACCCAGATCATTCGATGATCAGAGGATACGTCCTTGCCGTTACCATAATCACCAATTCGTGAGTCATTGAATAGCTTACGCCCTTCTTCATAAGAAGCTGACCAGTAAACACCAGAGTCAACGATGTTAAGTGTTGCTGAAGGCAGTGCGTAATCGACCGCAAGACCAAATGTCGAAGTGATACGGTTTGGCTGTGGGTGAGGCAATGAATTATCGACCGCATGTTCAGCTGCACCATAACTAGTAGGGTATAGACTGCCGTTGGTGACTTTTTGATTAACTAATGAGTCGTTGTGCAAGCTTTGCATAACAGAGCTTATGCCATCGCCATCTACTGGATCTAGGTTTTGGTCACCCATCATAACAAAGTGTTTGCCTTGCTCTAATCCACCAGTTTTTCCAGAATCATCATAGATGTACGATTTGTTTTGGATGTATTGGTGCCAGAAATCGACTTCTGCTGCGTTTTGCTCGATGTTCTTACCCACATCAAAAGCTGGAGGAGTAGGGTGAGACATCAGTAAGTGAACGGTTTCAGTACCATTTTTAGTTGGAATTAGAATAGGTGCATCGACATGATTCTTTGAAGACAAACGAACTTCTGACCATTCTTCTGCTGTGTACCATTCATCACCACATGTCATACCTGTTGGAAATTCACTCGGGTCATCACATACAGTGATGGTAGGGATCGTTGAGCCTTCTAGGTCCTTCCATTTGAATTTTTGGAATGTGCGAGTGTTTGCCGTGTCGATTTCATATTTAGACATCAAAGCAAAAGCGTATTGGCCGTGATATAAGCCAAAGCCCCACGCATCTCCTGGTAATGTGCCCGCGTTGCCGTCGTTGTCTAGGTCAAAGCCAAATTCATTCAATAAGCCCGTGTTGGTAGAGTAACTTTCAAAGTAAGGGTATGAAATTGGCTCTAGGTTCGCGTCACCGCCCGCACCGTCAAGGCTTTGAGCAATAGAAAGGTAGTTTTTCTGGAAGCCTTCTAGTGCTGACTTATCCGTTCCAGTGCCGTCATTGTTAAATTCGGCCATCATCAGAACATCAGGTCGATTCTTTTGAATCACGGCTGCTACGTTGCGGATTTGAATCACTTTTGCCGCCGTCTCTTTGTCAGCCGCACTAATTGTGTTGTTGAGATAGTCAGATACAAGTACTGCTTGAGCGCTTGGTTCAATCTGCATTTCCGTTACAAGATCTTGGAAGGTGGCACGATCAAAAGACAGGTTATAAGTAGCGATCTTTACTTCTTCAGGTTGAACGTAATCGGTATCGCTGCTGCAACCAATCAAAAGCGCAGAAGAGATGGCAAACGCGATAGATGTTTTTAACAATTTCATAAAATGGATCCGCTAGTTGCTTGAAAGAATTTTTGGACGCGCATGGTATGAGACGAGGGTTAAGTTGTAAGTGACAATGATCACGCGAAGCGGCGCTATAATACATTGCTTTGCATAAAAAATGTGACAAATGGAACCAGTGTTTATGATTTAAAGAAAAGCTTTAAATTCTAATATTTAATTAGACCTGTAAATTAAAAAAGCCCTCATGCTTTGCATGAGGGCCTTTGAATAAGAACCAAACGGTATTGTTATTGGTGTGTTAAGCGTGCTGATTTATTTTAAGCGTATTGCTCCACCGTCATCGCCCAATTTTTCTTTTGCTGTTCGAAGTTCATCTTGATCTGTTGGTAACGGACTTTAAGTAGTGAGTGTTCGTATTTTTTAACGACATCGTCACGTTTGCTTTCTAGCAGTTGCTTTTTAACGGCGTAATACTCGTTCATATTGGAGACGAGAGAGTCAAATTCTGCCTGTAGTTTTTCTGCAATCTGAATGTTATCTGCACGATGCATAATTTTCTGCTGCGTGCGCTTCAATAACATTGCAGCTTCAGCCTTTTCAATACGAGCTTGTGGTGTTTTCTTAAGCTTACTAGCAAGACCCATTAACGAAGCGCTCTTAATCAACCATTTCGTTGGATCATATTGCCACCAGTAAATGCCGTTACGGTAGTCGTTTTCAAAGATATGGTGGAAGTTGTGGTAGCCTTCTCCAAAAGTAAGTACGGCAAGTACACCGTTATCGCGTGCAGTGTTCTTGTCGGTAAACGGTTGGCTCCCCCAGATGTGTGCAAGAGAATTAATGAAGAATGTGGTGTGGTGGTTAAGTACCAAACGAACCGCACCTACAATTAACAGCATGCCAATTACATCTCCATAGATCAGGCCTAGTGCGATCGGCACACCAAAGTTCATGATAAGCGCCAGGAGAATGTAATGCTTGTGCTGCCACATTACGATTTTGTCTTTCTTCAAGTCACGACAGTTCTCGTGATCTTTATAGATAGACGTGTTGTAGTTGCGAATCATCCAGCCGATGTGTGAGTACCAAAAACCACGTTTTGCAGAGTATGGGTCTTTGTCGTTGTTATCGACATGCTTGTGGTGAACACGGTGGTCTGAAGACCAGTGCAGAGCGCTGTTTTGTAGGGCAAAGGCACCACCTAAAGCAAATAGGAATCTTAGGCTCGAATGTGCTTCAAATGCTTTGTGTGACCACAAGCGGTGATAGCCAGTCGTGATAGAAAGGTTACAGAAGCTAAAACAGATCGCTAGCCATACCCAGTGTTCCATTCCATAGCCAAAAAAGTAGCCATAAACGGGAGCCGCAACAACAGCAAGCAGCATACTAAAAGAGAATATAAAAATATTGAGCCAGATTAACGGCGGCTTTTTTGTTGATGGTTTGTCGGCACTAGTCATTAGCAATTTTTCCATTGAGCTTACATCTGTGCGCTAGAATATCAGCGTACACGTGTAAGTCAATATTGAAAGTGTAAACGTGTATTAGTATGTTTTGCTTAAATATTGTATAAAGGTAGTGTGAAATGTAGTAGCAAGTTATAAATGGAAGTACTAAGGGCTAATAAATGGAAATTAAAATAGCTGAATATAAAGATTATGAGCGGATTGCCCAATTACATGCGGATAGCTGGAAGCTTTATTACCGTGGCATTCTTGCTGATGATTACCTAGAACATGAGGTTTTGGAGGACAGATCTGTTATTTGGCAGACTCGTCTGATTAATCCACCTTTTAACCAACATGTTCTATTGCTCGAGGAAGGCGGTTTACTGGTTGGTTTTGTCTGTGCGTTTGGCAATCACAATTTTGAACGGGGCACGTTCATTGATGCATTACACGTAGACAGTAATTATCGTGGCCGTGGTCTAGGTAAACGATTGTTGTCTGAATTGTCTCAACGCTTACAACAATACTATTCTGATTCCGGGCTTTACCTAGAGGTGATGTCGGAAAACCACCAAGCTATAGCTTTTTATGAAGCGATTGGCGGAAAACAAGAACTGGAACAGGTGTGGAATGCGCCGTGCGGAAGTAAAGTTAATGAGAAAGTGATCTCTTGGCCCTCTCCAGTCGACCTTGAGCAGAAAACGAAAAGCGTCGTCTATTCTTGATTTTCGACATTACGCTTTGTTCGATATGGCGTAGTTATGCGACTGAGAATACAAATAAAGCCCCAAGTATTATAGATGCTTGGAGCTTTTTCGTTCGTCCTGTAATCAGTAGGCATTTAGTTTCTAGCTAATCAGACCAAGAGATTTGATTCCGTCCATTTTTCTTTGAAATATAGAGTGCTTGGTCTGCGTCATCAATGAGTTGCTCGACGGAACCTAGTGCTTGAGAAGCGTGTTTGACACCGATTGAAATTGTAACTTCAAGTCTAAGTTGAGAAGGGCACTCCAGTAGAGAATCTACGAGGGATTGGATCGATTCCTTAGTACCACCTTGAACCAGTATCAGAAACTCTTCGCCGCCGTATCGAAAACAGTTACTTCCAAGTGGCAGTCTTTTCTGAATCTCAATGGCTAACTCTTTAATGACCAAATCGCCCATTTGGTGGCCGTAGGTATCGTTGATCGCTTTGAAATGGTCAATGTCGATCATAATCGATGTAATCGACTGTTTGCGGTTAATGCTTGGTTCAATAACCTGATGTAAGTAAAGTCGGTTGTAGCAACCGGTAAGCGCGTCTTTATAAGACAGTGCTTCAAACATATTCGATTGTTTACGTAATTGTATCGCTTGTTTACGAAGTTGTTCAGACTGTGCGAAGCGTTTATGTACTTCTAAGTCACGCCTTATACAGGCTGCAGAAATTAAGACATAGCCAGATAAGTAAACCGAAATGGTCTCAATTTCATGAGTAGGTTCTGCTGCGTATAGTAGGGGAGATCGGCCGATAAGGTATGCGGAAAAGATAAATGAAAGCGTCGTAATGCTGTATTTGGCAGACAATCGAGAAAAAGTACCTATGTAGATCATCACTAGAATGATGCCACCTTGGTAGTCAAAATTCCCTAAATCAATAGCGAGTCGGCCAACATAGACCAAAAACAGAGAACTAATAACAAGAAAGGTACTTTCTACGAACTCTAAAACGTTAGGCTTGTTTTTGATGCAGTAACGGGCAACGGCCATCATCATCAAGAACAGGAGAATACGCAAGATGATTGGTGTAACGCACTCCGTACCGAAGTGAATATAGTCAGTGACAATAAAAGCACAGAATATTGAGATCGGAATATAGATGAAATTTATGTACGGCAGATAAATTTCGTTGTCGAAATAGGTTTTAAATCGCTGATTTTTGAACCCAGTATAAGAGCGCATTGAGAAGCTAGCCGTAATTGATACACAATAATTTGCGTAGTATGTCACAGTCTTGATGATTGTAAACGAGCATTTTCATTGATTTGTCAGTATGTTAGCTAGATCAACAAAGGAGAGGCACGATATTCACGTCCTACATGAAATAGAACGTGAACATGTTTAGAGGGATATATAAGAGTGCTTAATCGTTATTAACGCTTGTTCTTCAAGTAACGTTTACGACGCTCTTCTTTTTTCTTAGCTTGTTGCTCTGCTTTCAGTGCAGCGGCTTCTTCAACTTCGATCAGCTCTTTAGTGATCATCTCTGGCAGTTCTAGAGTTACTTTACCCAAAGTGCCGTTACGAAGTTCATGCAGTAAGATCTCAGAACACTTATGAAGGTCAATATGACCGCCGGCACGAAGTGCACCGCGCTTACGACCAATGGCTTCCATCAACTCGATATCAGACTCTGGCAGCTCTTCAATCTGGTAACGTTCTTGCAGTAGGTGAGGGTATTGCTTCGCGAGATATTCAACGGTGTAGAATGCTACTTCATCGTATTCCATCGCTGTATCTTTTACTGCGCCTGTAGCCGCTAGGCGGAAACCACTGTGCGGGTTTTCTACTTTAGGCCAAAGGATCCCAGGGGTATCAGAAAGAATCACGCCGTTTTGTAGGTTAATACGCTGTTGACGACGAGTTACCGCAGGTTGGTTACCTGTCACTGCGATTGTGCGTCCTGCTAAGCAGTTGATGATGGTTGATTTACCCACATTAGGGATACCCATGATCATAGTACGAATGTTCTTACCAATTTCTTCACGGTGCGGAGCAAGCTTACGAACCAGCTCCATGATGTGATTTACTTCTTCTTTAACGCTGGTGGTAATTGCAATAGCCTTAACACCTTGCTCTTTTTCGAAATGCTCAATCCAGCGTTCAGTTAACTCTGGGTCAGCAAGGTCACGCTTGTTCAGTACTTTTACACAAGGCTTATCGCCGCGCAGTGAGGAGATCATAGGGTTTTCACTACTGAACGGGATACGCGCATCCAGTACTTCGATGATCACATCAACCTGTGGGATAACTTCTTCGATTTCTTTGCGGGCTTTATGCATGTGACCCGGAAACCATTGAATAGACATAGAGATAAACCTTGATAAATATAGTTGCTGCACATTGTAAGGGTTCAATAGGGCGTGTAAAGCCATATCTATCCAGACGTTTCATGAGCTGTGTGAATTTGCTTGAAGTATAGGCGACTTGGCGATGATTACTCAGCTTGTGATTAACTTGATACAGTGGAAGCCATCATTTATGTGAAGCATAAAAAGCAGCAATATCCCTTAAATCCTGGTCATTAAGTTTGCTTAGTTGTGTTTGCATCATTTCTGCGTAGTCACCTTTTCTACTTCCGTCTTGATACGCTTTCATCGAATTAAACAGGTAGGTGGGGTCTTGACCAGAAATTTTAGGGTAAGCACTGTTCGTGTTGTCGCCAGTAACTGAATGGCAAAAAACACAGCTAGGTGATTTCAGCTTACCAAGTTCTGGATCCCCCAAATCGTTGGCGTGTAATGAGAAAGAGAGAGTAGCAATTAAGAAGATTATGGATTTACTAAACACGAATATACTCCTGTGAAAACAAAAGTATAAAGCTTCCCCTTAGGGGAAGCTCAAGTCTTAATAGCAATAGATTGAGAACTTTGGAGAGAGTTACAACGCTTTTTCCAATTCCGTTAGGAAACGAGAAATATCCTCTGCGCTAATGTCACGGTGAGTAACAAAACGTACAGGGTTACCAGGTGTCATTGTAATTCCTTGTTCGCTAAGTACACCTGCAATACGGTTGATGTCCACTGACTCGTCTAACTTCGCAAATACGATGTTTGTTTGAACAAAGTCAGGGTTAACCGAGAAGCCTTCCAACTTACTCAAGCCAATAGCCAAGTTTTTCGCGTTCTCGTGGTCAGCTTTAAGCTGAGCTACGTTTTCTGTCAGCGCTAATTTTCCTGCTGCAGCAAGAATACCCGCTTGGCGCATACCACCACCGACCATTTTACGTAGGCGGCGTGCTTTCGCTATGTACTCTTTACTACCGAGTAGTAATGAACCAATCGGAGCGCCTAAACCTTTCGACAAGCAGATAGTCATCGAGTCGAAGTATTGTGCGATCTCTTTGATGTGGACATCTAATGCAACTGCTGCGTTGTATACTCGCGCGCCGTCTAGGTGCATTTGTAAGCCGTGCTGGTTTACGAAATCGCGAGCTTCGGCTAAGTAAGACATCGGAAGTACTTTGCCGTTAATAGTGTTCTCTAGGCTTAAAAGCTTAGTACGAGCGAAATGGCTGTCATCGGGTTTAATCGCAGCGGCCAGCTTTTTAAAGTCTAGTGTGCCGTCAGGATTGTTTTCGATCGGTTGTGGTTGAATGGAACCAAGTACCGCCGCGCCCCCAGCTTCATATTTGTAGTTATGTGCTTGTTGGCCACAAAGGTACTCGTCACCACGTTCACAGTGTGCCATTAGGCCAAGTAGGTTTGCTTGAGTACCTGATGAGGTGAACATTGCTGCTTCAAAACCCGTTTCGTTTGCAGCCCACTGCTCAAGTTCATTTACGGTTGGGTCGTCACCGTATACATCATCACCTACAGCTGCGTTCGCCATTGCTTCGCGCATAGCTTGTGAAGGTTTGGTTACGGTATCAGAACGAAAGTCCATGTTTTTCTCCTAGAGTACTTTAGGTAGCCATATAATTGGCTATAGATAGCCACATAGTTGGGCTTTACTTAAACAAGCGATAGTTTTGGTGTCGGTGATTTGATCGTTTCTTATTTTATCGTGTAGTTCTTCTAAGCTAAGTTCGATCACTTCTATTACTTCATCTTCATCACATTCAAAGCGGGTAGTGAGGTTGAGCTGTTTTGCTACGAACAAATGCTGAATCTCATCACAGAAGCCTGCGAGTGGGGTAACTTGCCCCAGACTTTGGAATGACTCTGCGCTATAACCGGTTTCTTCTTCTAGCTCACGTTGAGCACACTCAAGTGGTGTTTCATTGACTTCCATCGTGCCTGCGGGCAGTTCTAAAAGCCACTTTTTAAGTGAAGGGCGAAACTGGTTGATCAGGATGACTTTTCCAGAGGACGTAATAGGAAGAATAACGGCAGCACCAGGGTGGTTAATTGTTGTATGTTTTACCACGACGTTCGTAGGGAGCGTCACGTTCTCTTCTATGAGAGAAATACTTTTCCATTGATGGATAACTTTATTCATGCAGTCTGGCCACATTCCTTGCCAATTTTTCGTATTCGAAAGACGTGCTCCACCATAACGCCTATGGTGTCGAAAATAAAAGAAAATTTAGGCATAGTTTTGAATTAAATTTCACACCATTCGTGACTCTACTCTCAAATTTGCAATCTATGATTACACCGAAATTACGGACGTAACCATCTGATATAAATGCAACTCAATAATAAAATACACTTGTAACAAAGTGCTAACAAATGTATAAAAACAAATCTACACTCTTTATTGTCCAAAGATTTTCGGAGTAATGCATGACCCCTTCTATTTCTTCACATGCTGACAAGGCGCTACTCTCTGAAAGAATTAACAAATTAGCGCATGCTCTCTCTGATGGTGTCTATGAAAGAGAAGATACCATTAAGCTCTGCTTATTGGCTGCTTTGGCTGGTGAAAGTGTTTTCCTACTAGGCCCTCCAGGCATTGCAAAAAGTCTTATCGCTAAACGCCTAATCCAAGCTTTCGATAACAGCAGTTATTTTGAATATTTGATGACACGCTTTTCTACGCCTGAAGAGGTGTTTGGCCCTTTAAGTATCCAAGAATTAAAAGACAATGGTCGCTATGTAAGGCTGACTGAAGGTTATCTACCAACGGCTCAAGTGGTCTTCCTTGATGAAATCTGGAAAGCTGGCCCCGCAATCCTTAATACACTCCTTACTGTTGTGAACGAAAAAACGTTCAAGAACGGTAGCGATATTGAACGCGTACCAATGCGCTTATTGGTATCAGCATCTAATGAACTTCCAGATGAAGACAGCGGCCTAGAAGCGCTTTATGACCGCATGCTTGTGCGCGTGTTTGTAAATCGAATCCAGAACAAACAAAACTTCAAATCGATGCTAACTGCGGGTACTTCTCAAGAAGCTGAGATCCCGAAGGGTTTGGCGATTACTGATATTGAATATCACCAGTGGCAAAAAGAACTCGATAAGCTTGAACTAACGGACAACGCCTTTAACAAGCTGTATGAGTTGAAAACTATGCTAGAAGAGACAGTTAAGCAGCAGGGTTCAACTTCTGAATCTGATCTGTATGTTTCAGATAGACGTTGGAAGAAAGCTGTGAAGTTGCTGAAGGCGAGTGCGTTCTTCAGTGGTCGTGACAGCGTAAACCCTCTCGATATTCTTTTACTGCAAGATTGTTTATGGCACAGCCCTGAATCACGAGATGTGGTTCGTAGTGTGGTTAAAGAGTTTGCGCTGAACAGAGCTTTTGATCAACAAGAGTCCAAAGCTCAAATCGAAATGTCACGTGAAGAGCTTGAAGATATCCAAGACGAAGTTGAAGCAACACTCTCTGTTTCACTCTCCATGGAGACAACCAGCGGCCTTCTACGTAAAGATGTTTACCACAACGATATTAAAAATGCGAAGACGTACAGCGTCGGCAGCGCTTACAACTTAGTTAAGTTAGTTCTGCTGCAAAGCAACATGTCAGTGTCAGAATCAGAGAAAGGTGATAGCCGCTGGGTTTACGTAGCGAAAGATGATTTCGACCGTGTGCTAAAAGAAGGGCACGGAGATATTTACGGTTACGTAAACGAAAACAAAAACCTGTGTCGCTTGAAGTTGGATCTTGATGCATCGAACCAGTTAGTGATTAAAGACATCGCGAACCGCTCAGTATTAGTGAGTGTGGTGACTACTGACGGTCTGGACCAAGAGCTTTACAACAAATGGTTGAGTGGCGCTGAGCGAGCACTTGAGCAGCTAAACGAAGCTGAATTCAAGCTGAAACGTGTGCGAACCGATTTCCACGATGCGCTTCCTCACAACTATATCGACCCAGAGCTACCAAAAGCGATGGAGTCAAGTTTGCAAGCGGTAACACAAGAGCTTGAGACCGCAAAAGTGAAGAGTAGTAAGATTGCTCAGCGTCTTAAATTTATGAGTCAGTACTTCGAGTAGAGGGGACAAGTATGTTAGGAGCAGACGGTTTAAACCTTGCTTTAATGGTTGCTGACTCAGGCATCATTGATACGGCGATGAATGATCTCATCGCCCGTTCTCAAGTGATGATGGCTGCCGAGAATAAAGGGGTTAAAACGTCGGTTAAAAACCATCTAGTGAAATGGCGAGGTAAAGTAAAAAAACGCGTCACTAAGGTGTGTGAGACCGATCGATTCCAAGAAGAAATCGCACTTTACCAAGAAGTAATTCACTGGGATGAGCCCCAGTTTTTTGATGAGATTGATAGTGTCATTAAAAAATTGGAGTGGCACTCAGCGTTTTACCTACAAGCTAGACGCCTGATGGAAAACAATAAGGGTGTTTACAATGCGATGTTCCCACACTACTTCTGTGATCAGTGGTATCAGTCGCTGTCAGATGCCATCAAGCAAGCTCAAGTTACTGAGCTTGAAACCAGTAAAGAGAAAGTTCTAGCGGATCTCTACCAACGCATGGAAACCATGAAAAACATGGATAAAGTGACGGAATCTGGAGATGAGGGAAGCGTAGGGCGTTTGTGGGACATGGCTTCTGCTAAGTTGAGTAAAACAGACTTAACTGTAATGAAGCGTCACGCAGAGTTTTTAAATAAACACAAAGGTCTACAAGAGATCGCTGAGAAACTGGGCCGGATGGCTGGCATGGAAGACGATCCTTCTTTACATAAGGCCCCTGTAGAAGAACTACAGATGGTAGAAGAGAAAAGCGATGAAGCCGTTGATGATATCGTTGGGATTCATGAAAGCGATGATCTTAACAAGATGCTGCCAAACGAGACTATGTTCTTAGCGTACCCAGAGCTTGAAGTTATTTTCTACAAACATTTGGCGGATAAACGCTTACTGAGCTATCGCTCCAAAGGTAAGTCTCGTACG
This sequence comes from Vibrio sp. Isolate22, assembly GCF_022398115.1. Lineage (NCBI taxonomy): Bacteria > Pseudomonadati > Pseudomonadota > Gammaproteobacteria > Vibrionales > Vibrionaceae > Vibrio > Vibrio sp. Isolate22. The sequence continues at coordinate 12,866 of NZ_JAKEUW010000081.1, forward strand.
TTGCGTAAAGTTAAAGCGCAAAAGCCAGACAGTAAACACGTTGATATCGAGAAGGGGCCGTTTATTGTTTGTGTAGACGCCTCTGGCTCTATGAGTGGCTTTCCTGAGCAATCCGCTAAAGCAATGGCCTATGCACTAATGCAAATCGCTTTGGCGGAAGAGAGGGATTGTTACGTGATCCTTTTCTCTTCAGAACAGATTACTTACGAGTTAACAAGACAAGATGGCTTGCGTGAAGCGAGTGACTTCTTGAGCTATTCATTCCACGGAGGCACAGATTTGGAACCTGTATTGATGAAATCGATCGATTTGATGACAGGTGATAAATACAAGAATGCCGATTTAATCGTGCTGTCTGACTTTATTGCTCCTAAGCAGTCTGACGAGATGATCGCTCAGGTTGAAAAGCTGAAGGAACATAAAAACCGTTTCCACGCAGTGAGCCTTTCTAAGTACGGCAACCCTCAATTGATGAGTATGTTTGATCATTGTTGGGCATATCACCCGAGCTTGGTTGGTCGCTTCATTAAGAAGTGGTAGATCGCGAATCATTAATTTAAACCATTTTGCTGTGTGTTTTTTAGCTGAAAAGATCGAACATGCAGCAATTTGATTTAAATGTCAGCAAACAGAATTTAAATTCACTTTTTTGTTTGACTATCTCTCCTTAATCCGTAAAGTAGGCACCCGAACACAGCGGAGTGACTTACTAAGTCCCTAAAGTGTTGAAATAAAAAGGCGCCTTGGCAGAGTGGCTATGCAGCGGATTGCAAATCCGTGGACCTCGGTTCGACTCCGGGAGGCGCCTCCATTATCTCTCTAATATCTAGAGTTAAATAATGAAAATGCGACACTAGCTCAGCTGGTAGAGCGCAACCTTGCCAAGGTTGAGGTCACGCCTTAAGCCTTGAAGATAGGGAACCTCGTGTGTCGCTCCAAATTTTGTAATGTTGATTGATGTTGACATTAAGATGGTGTTTTACTTTTCAGTAATCGGCATCGCAATAAAGAATTGCGTGCCCTGGTGGTGGAATTGGTAGACACAAGGGATTTAAAATCCCTCGACGTTCGCGTTGTGCCGGTTCAAGTCCGGCCCGGGGCACCATCTATTTGGTTGTTATCTTTAGGGGTAGGAATCAAAAGAGTTGTTCTCTTAAAACACTATTGAAGGCGCCTTGGCAGAGTGGCTATGCAGCGGATTGCAAATCCGTGGACCTCGGTTCGACTCCGGGAGGCGCCTCCATCATTCAGAAAAAACCAGTCCTAGTGACTGGTTTTTTCGTTTCTGGCTTCTTACTTTTTAGCTTCTTATCCGTTCTGTTTAAGCATCCTGTTTTTACTTTTCATTTTGTTTTCTACAACTCGCTTTTGTTTGTGGCTACATAACCTTTATCGTTGATAAACCAGTAAATAAATCAAAGTCACAATTAAACATAATGCTCAATTTGTTTCATGGTTTTTTGGGATGACCCTAATAAAAACATGAGTATGAGTGATAGGATTTCTCTTTATATTTCTTTAATTGTTCTATAAGAGGTTCTTAATATGCAATTTAGTCTAAAGAGGAAAATGGTTTTCTCTGTAGTTTTGGCGATTGCTTTTACATCCGCAATTCTTCTTTTCATGGGTTATAAGACGTTTCAAAGTAACAGCTGGCAGGCTATAGAGAGTGAAAGTCGTAATACGTTGAACGCCCATGCTAAAGGGATCAGTGATTGGTTTTACGACAAGAAACAAGCCGTACATGGCCTTCAACAACAAGTTCAACTTAACCCTTCACTGGATATTGTCCCGCATTTACGTCAAACCCTTGTATCTGGTGGCTTTGGGTTGAGTTACTACGGCAATAAAGACGGGGAAATGTTCCGTCATGATCCTTCCCTCAATAAAGCAGGGTACGACCCAAGAGTTCGTGGTTGGTATAAAGAGACGTTAGCACAAAACAAAGCCGTCACAACTAAGCCGTATGTAAGTGTTACGATGCAGGCACTTGTGGTTACGCTGACCGACCCGGTTACCGAGAACGGGTCCATTATTGGCGTTGTTGCTTCGAACCTAGCCTTGGACAAGCTGATTAAAGACGTATTAGCAATACAGGTACCAGGAAATGGACGCGCGATCCTTATCGACAAACAAGGCACTGTTGTCGCTCACCAAAATGAAGACTTTATCCTTAAGCAGGTTAATGACATCGCTCCTGAGCTAAGTGTTGCAGGTTTAAACAGTGCAGCACAGAATCTAACGACGATCTTCACCCAAGTTGATGGCCACGAACGTGTGATCATGGCGGAGCCAATCAGTGGTACGGATTGGTTGCTTGTGATTGAGATGGATAAAGATGTTTTGGAGCAACCTCTGTTTGACATGCTGGTCAGTCAGATCACGACAGGTTTGATTGTTCTGATTGTGATGGCTGCGGCAACGTCTTGGTTTGTTGCGAGACAGTTGGTGGAGTTAGGACGAGTAAGCGAAGCACTCGCAGATATCGCAGAGGGTGAAGGTGATTTAACTCAACGCCTTCAAGTCTCCAGTAAAGACGAGGTTGGTCAATTGGCCGATAAATTTAATGTGTTTGTCGATCGACTTCATGGAATGATGACCAACGTTACCCAAGTCTCTACAGCGATGAACGACGGTGCTGAGCATGCCAATGAGAGTGCTCTAAAACGTAGTGATAGCGTAAGCCGACAGCAAGATGAAATTACGATGGTTGCAACAGCGGTAACTGAAATGGCGACTGCGACGGCTGAGATTGCGTCTAATGCGGACAATACAGCGAAAAGCGCGAGTCATTCAGTTGAATTGAGCGAGCAAGGCTTCCAATAGATGGCAAAAAGCCAATCATCAATCAATGAGCTTGCTACTGAACTGACGGGCGCTGTATCTATTATCAGCGAACTAGAAGAGCATGGGCAACAAATTGCGTCTATCTTAGCGACGATACGCGAGATAGCTGAACAAACTAACCTACTGGCACTTAACGCTGCGATTGAAGCTGCGAGGGCAGGTGAACAAGGCCGTGGCTTTGCTGTTGTAGCGGATGAGGTTCGAGTACTGTCTCAGCGTACTCATGCATCGACTGAAGAAATCGAAGACAAGATCAAGCGTTTACAGCAGGCAACGAATAGCGCGGTTAAAGTGATGACGCAAAGTCACGATATGGCGGAGACAAGCGTGCATGATGTGGATATGGCAGGAGAGAGCCTCGCTCAAATCCGTGAAGCGATTCAAGTTATCAGTGATATGGCGACTCAGATTGCTTCTGCTGCTGAAGAGCAGTCACTGGTCACAGCGGAAATTAACGCTAACACTGAATCTGTTCGTGAAGTGAGTGACGTTATGGCGCTTGATGCGACGGATGCAGTGTCTCAGGCAGATCAGCTTAGCCATTTAGCGAATGATTTGAAACAAGAGTTATCTCGATTCAAGCTTTAACAATTAAAACGCGATAGGGTAGACGAGAGAATACAAGAGCACAGACCGTCATAAGTTTGTGCTCTTTTTTTAGGTTCATCGCGGATTAGCGGGAACTAAAAACAAAAACGGTAGTAAGTGATATGGTTTAGTCGCCAAACAAAAATCATACACAAACTACCGTTTTCATGCCGAATCATACTTTCCTATCTTCATTCTGGGAAGGCTTTAAAATAGTAAAGTCTCACCAGACAGCATCACTTATTACACTGACTCTTAAACCTAACTCTGAGGCTAAATGCCTTTGCGGTCTTGAAGCCGAGGCTATCCATG
>NZ_JAKEUW010000082.1:0-16517 GCF_022398115.1 Vibrio sp. Isolate22
GGCTAGTGTTCTTGCTCTCGCTGACTAGTACTGGTGTCTTTCTTCGAGTTCTTTCGCCACCCGTAGATTTGAGATTCATGTAAAGAAAGCTGTCTTGCTGTCGCAGCTACTCCCACTTTATCTGCTAACTTCAGGGCTTCTGCTTTAAATTCAGGGGAATGTTTAATTCTAGTTTTCTTAGTTGTCATTGTTCACCTCGTTAGTGATTGTACTCACTTAACTCAGTGTCCAAAACTGCTGGGGCGGATCATTTTTGAAGAATACGTACCACTAGACATGGTAAGTGAAGATGTATGGGATTCGCTTTATGAGCGCTATAAAAACAAACTGAAAGAACATGTCGAGTTCGCCCAATAACTCTTGTGTGTCTTACCTCTAATCAAAATTAAGCAAATAATTGTCAATAAAAGGAACAAAGAAAAAATGACCGCGACAATTTCAGTCAGCAAAAGTGCGATATTTGAGCTAATCATGGCTGGTTTAGAAGCTTATGCTGTAAAACATCAGGGCAGCAAGAGTATTTCTGTAGAAACCGCCGCTCACCTTTGGGGGTACGTGAACAAAACACATCCATTTAAATGTACGATAAATCATGTCTCTGTAGAGACGTCTGCAAAGCGAAAGCGCTCTTCAGTTGAATTTAGCTCTGAATCTCTTTTGATTAAAAAAGACATCGCGAAAGTGTTCGGAGACCAGTATCAATATATAGGAACCGCTCATTCTCACCCTTATTTGCGGGAAGAAAACATCGATGCCGCAAGAATCAGAAAAGACAAGTTGTATGGATTATCTGATGCTGATCATAAATGTGAGATTGGATATCCCGAAATTGAGGTGACTGGTAAATCGTACAGTGTAGCTTTGGTACTAACGGTTCATTCGATGCTTAAGGCTGATGATAGAAAAGATGGAACAAGCTTCGGAGAACCACTTATCGAGTTTTCTCTCGGCAATATCAAATTCTGGCTGTATGGCCGAGTTTTTGAGCATAAATCGAAGTCATCTTTGAGCGACGAGGAACGTCATTCTTATGAACGTTATAAGTTGGCCCTAGGTAATATTCCCAACGATAAAATAGTTCCTGTGCCTCTAGAGACTGTGTTAGAAAGTGGTGTTTTTATAGATACATTGTGCAAAGACTTTGGCAGATTGAGGTTTTTAGATAATGAATCAGAATATGATTTAGCCACTGTTGCAGAGCGTAGATGGGGATAACGTTTCTGGCGTAGTCTCAGCTTACGCTTGTTTTGTTAGCGGCACTGGTTCAAGTGCTGCTATATCGTCTAAGATGTTTCACATTCTAAGTTAGTAGTTCTAAGGCGCTTTTGTCCCATTTAGGTTTTAGAAAAACAAGAAATACACAATAGTAGAATCTATCAAGTCGTTAACTATTCATATAAACATAAATAACTAATAGAGATAAAAATGATACGCAAATTGAGCATTGCAGGATTGTTATTGGCTGCAAGTACATCAGCTACAGCAGAGCTGTGGACGGATGAAACTACACACTTAATTAACAAATCATTAGAAGCAAAAAGTGCCGCCGCAAAAGAAACTCTCAGAGAAGCCGGAATTATTTTCACAAAAACAGACGTTTCCTTCAGAGCATCAATAGTAAGAATATCTAGCTTTATCGTTATGACTGGTGATACACCGCTTCAATTCGAACATGTAAAAGCGCAAGTTGATTTAGAATGCGAAAAAGCAATGGATATTGTGGATACATACTCAAACGTTTCAGGTGTGGGCATTGACGTGGCGTATACTGGTTCTGTGAGTATTCAACATTCGAAAATGTGTTGGTAGGTGCCTTTGACTTTACCAATCAGAGTTAAAGGCTCTCTACTTTGAGCTACCTCACTAAATCGCTTTTGTCCCGAAGCGAAGAAACACACAAGTCGAACAACTACCTCCCTGATTATTTCACTTATGTGTGATAACCTTTAACGATCCAAAACTTCAGCAGTAAATTGTCAACATTTCTCGAATATGCCAATGAACAATCATCCATCGCCAATCGACAAGAATTTCTTGAAACAACTAGTTCGCTCAAAGCTTGAGCCTACATGGTCTGATAGTAAATCATCAACGCCGGACATGTCTTGGATCACGCCTGTTGTATTAGATGTATTGTACTCAGAACTGATGATCCATACGCGAGGCAATCAAACCAAAGCAGCCAAGATTTTGGGGATCAACAGAGGAAACTTCAGCGCCAAATTAAAGCAGCAATCACGTCAATCGTTTACATTAGATACGGTAAATGATCGTGTTTAAAGGTCATTGGTACTCACTTTCTGGGGCTGAGCTTAACTTAGAACCTCTATATCTAAAAAAATCGATGCCTGCATCATTAGTCGTTGCGGCTCGAAGTGTTGGAGCAAATGTAATTCTTTTACACAACCATCATCGCTGGGCGTTACTCGACGTTAATGAGGAAAGGCGTCTACTCGTTATTGACGAAAGTTAAATCTGTATAAATAATCAGTATTGTCATCTCATTGATTACATAAGATTATTACATTGTTTATCTATGTAAGGGCAGGAAAGAACGTGTCTCAAGAGCAATTATACGATATCGCTGTCGGCTTGCTTGCCAAGCGTGATTACGCTTCTGGTGAAATGCGTCGTCATCTTTCAAAGCAAGCTGATAGTGAGTTGGTAGAGATGGTGATGGAACGCTTACTATCTCATCACTACCTTGATGATGCTCGGCTTGCTGAGAGAGAAATATCAAAACAGTTGCTCAAATTGCATGGGATGTCACGCATCAAACAAGAACTAAGACAGAAAGGGTTAGACTCACTCGTTATTGACCAAGCACTTGAAGATACAGATGTTGACTGGTTTGAGCTTTGCTTGAAAGCAAAAGAGAAAAAGTTTGGCGACAACGTAGCTAGTGATCATGCAGAAAAAGCGAAAATGGTTCGTTATTTACAATACCGAGGCCATTCAATATCAGCGATATTAGAATGTATTTCCTAACGGATTGACTCAATACTGTCTATAGACATGTCTATGATTTTGAATGATAATATCGACATCAAGCGTACATCGTATAATGGCTATTACCTCAGCCTTCCAAGCTGATGATGCGGGTTCGATTCCCGCTGTACGCTCCATTCTAATAGGCTATTTTGTCTAAAGTCTCCCGTGGATTTCTAATTGAAGTCACACCAAAAACACAACAAACGTTATCACATCGGAGCATATAAAACGCAATATGGTGCACATTCACTGCCTGCGTATTTCGTGATTACGATCGCTCGTTTCCCTCAGAATTTTAGAGAGTTGTAAGATGTTAAGAGCAAAATGCCATTGCCCTTAACGTGGAAGGTTATGACTGTATGGGCATTGCATAGGAGAGTTCATGTACTAATTGTCTAAACATCGACTCTTTACCCTCTGGGATTATTAACTGATCTTTGCCTACACGCTGGCACCACTTCTGTAATTTCGGCGCTGACGCTATGTTCTTTGCGATCGACTCGGTATCACATTTTAAAAGTAAAAAGCGCCCCTCTAATCGTACAGCATTCTTATTGTTCTCCAACATTTTGAAGAGGTGCTCAATTTGAGTAGGGAAATAAGGCTGTTCATCTCTTTCAGATAGAAAAGATTGTATTTCGTCTAAGTCACCACCATTTTCGAGATGTGAGAGTAGCTTGCTTGTGCATAGTTGCCAGACTTGGTCGGTAACTTCATCCGCATAATTAGTAAGGAATACTCGCTCACTTGTAGTGGGAGGCTGTATAAACTGCACACGATTCTTTGGCAACAATGCGAGCGATGTTTTCGTTGATTCGGATACATCGATATAGGAATCAACCACTCCAAGCACATAGGCTCCTAGCGTTGTAAGCCTGATATATTTTAAACCATCATAAATAGACAAATAATCTAGATCATATTGCCCCCAACGGTCATAGTAATTGTCTTGAGCATTCTCGGGCGTTACGTAAGCAATATCTACGATCCCTAGGGTTGCGAAATACTCCATCATTAGGCAGCGAGAGTAAACATTAGTAAGGAAGGTGTCGTCATGAAATCGACCATACGTGGAATCACCGATATACAAACTATAGGGTTCAAACGTAACATTAAAGAATTGACCTTCAACCGCCATTAATCTCAGATAGTCATCAAAAGAGACCCATTCTTCAAGTGGACAAGCCCGCAATACTTCTATACAAGCGTCCCTGCGGCTCAGAACATTGGTAAAATATTTCTGACCTTTGCCTTTTTGCCCTTTAATCTGGTTGATACGCGAAAACTCGTCAAATTTGCTTCGATCTTTCCAGTCCAAGAAAAGCTGTCTAATGATGTCACAATGTCGTTGTTGAAGAGCGGATTTTTTCAGGTTGATTTGCAATTCGCCATTTGTCTCTTTGAACCATAAAGAGGCTCTTAGGATTTGAATCCAACCAAAAGCCTTTATACTTTTCGCTGATTCGTCATCCAGTGATGTTGCCCTTTGGTACGGCTCATTGAGTTTGTTGCATAACTGATGAAGTAAGGCTTTAGAAGGCTGCCCAGTTTTCGGGCTGACTTTTAACTTCTTATCCTTAATAGTGTTAAGAAAAATATTAAGCTCGGCTTCTGTGTATTGTGATGTCTCTGACGTTTCAACCTCTTCACCATCGATAATTGTCGTTGGTACAGAAAAATGTGGCGGCAATGGAACATGAGGTTTCAAAAAAGCTAATAGGTCATTAGGTATTCTAACCGAAGATCCGTAACGGCGATCCGGATAAAAGAATGGAGATAAAGCTTTGTCACTCTTATCTTTATCTCGACTTCGATACAAAGACCAGTCTTCTGTGCTTGGTGGCTCTTTTTGATATTTTGACCAGAATACGAAACCGTCCATATAACCAGCTTGATTGTGAACTGCCTCTTGCAAAGCCAGCTTCTGAATATCTGAGAGGTGGTTCCAAATTGACTGTAGATTGTCTGGGTTCATCAATGCACTAAAGAGTGTACTTGCAACTTCTGCTTTACGACTGGGGATAGCACAAGAAAAGGGTAATGACTTGATACGAAATTTCAGGTCATCGACGGTGCAGTGCTCTATAAGGTTTTGAAAATTATCCATGTTGTTCCTAGCTTTCTTTATATCTACAGGGAATTTTATCCTACCCCTCTTAGATCTTTCTCCTTATTTTTGAAAGGCGCACTTAGCATACTTTGAGTGAATGCAAATTCAATGGAAGATGCGACTTGCCAACTCGCTTTTGTCCCAAAGCGGCTTACCTCTCCGCCATATAAATTCATCTCTATCGCATAACCACCAATATCACCACATTAGTTTTATTTGGGCAAATTTCGAACGATTTAATGCGCAGATTTGTACGAGAAAGCTAATAATGGGGCATAAACGAGTTCAAGCTCAGGTTGCTTTGTGGTTTCATTTAGGGATAGACTAGGTGTTATCAATGATAGCGGGACTTTTTAGTACATTGATGTCTACTCCGAAGAGTCGCAGGCCGCGCCGCGATAACCAAAGACCTCCGCAATTTCAATAGCCCTGTTCTCTTCCGCTCATAGAGTATTGACCGCAGATAGCGCGTAATAGAGCCACTTTTAGTGGCTCTTGTCGTATCTAGGTATTAGAAAAGCAGAGATTCTTACGCTCAAATTTGCCACGTCCATCTACAGTTCGTAACAAGCAATGGGGCAGAAATGAGTTTGAGACTAAAAGGCATCCCCCCTTCAACCAATTGACCACACACCGTAAAGAAGTGACTAATTTTCTGGAAACTGATAACCTCAAAGCTCAAGTTTTAAGAAAAATAGCTAAGAATTACTGTTTTTCAGGAAAAAGCTAGTAAGCCTTACCACACAAACCTTTCCAGATTTATTGCTGAGACCACCTGTGTAGGTAATCTCGTACAATCAGGTGCAAGAGATTTGATACCTCAAGTGACGCTATCATCAATCAGTGCTCGCTTTAGCATCAAGACAACACTTATTAATTCAGGTAGAACACAAATGATTGAGCAGAAGCTAAAACAAGTATTCGGATTCGATTCACTGAGAAACGGACAGAAGCAAGTCATTGATAATGTTCTATCTGGTCACTCAACGGCAGCGATATTCCCGACAGGTTCGGGGAAATCACTCTGTTATCAGCTACCCGCTTTAGAGTTGCCCCACCTTACCTTGGTGATATCGCCACTGCTCGCCTTGATGAAAGACCAACTCGCTTTCCTACACAGCAAAGGCATCAGCGCGGCTGCAATCGAATCAAGCCAAGACAGGCAAACCACCCAGCAAGTGATGCAATCCGTACGCAATGGTGACACAAAGATACTGATGATCTCAGTAGAACGATTAAAGAACGAACGCTTTCGCCAGTTTATTTCCCAAGTGCCTATCTCGTTGCTTGTGGTCGATGAAGCGCACTGTATCTCGGAATGGGGCCACAACTTCAGACCAGACTACCTAAAGCTGCCTCAATATCAAAAGCAGCTTAATATTCCACAGGTGCTGTTGCTCACAGCGACCGCCACAACATCTGTTATTCAAGATATGAAGTCGAAGTTCAATATCGATGAAGATCGTGTTGCGGTCACTGGCTTCTATCGTCAAAACCTAGACCTATCTATTCAGCCATGCGAACAAGCTAACAAGTTAGAAAGCTTGTGTAGTGTGGTCAACCAAGCGGCACAAGCACCCACAATTGTCTATGTCACTCTGCAACAAACGGCAGAGATGGTTGCTCAACAGCTCCGCAATGCCGGGGTTAACGCTGTGGCTTATCACGCCGGTCTTAAACCAGAAAATAGAGATGCCATTCAACAACAATTCATGAATGATGACGTGCACTGTATTGTGGCGACGATTGCATTTGGTATGGGTGTGGACAAATCAAATATCCGCCGAGTGATTCATTTTGACTTACCAAAATCGATAGAGAACTACTCACAAGAGATAGGAAGAGCTGGCCGTGATGGACAAGCTTCTGAGTGTATTTTACTGGCTAACAAACATGGCTTGAGCACACTTGAGAACTTCGTGTTTGGCGATACACCGGACAACATATCCATCCAAGCAGTATTGAAAGAGATCTACGAAAACCAAAACATTGGGCCGTCTGGCGCCAATCAATGGGAAATCATGCTTAACCAACTTTCGCGTGAATCTAACATTCGCCAGCTGCCGCTTAAAACACTGTTGGTTTACCTCGAAATTGAAGGAGTGATTGAGCCTAAATACAGCTACTTTGCGGACTACAAATTTAAGTTCATTCGCCCTAAACAGCAGATCTGCGAGCAATTCCAAGGCGAACGTCGTCACTTTGTTGAAGCGATCTTCCAGTGTTCTCCGCAAGCGAGAGTTTGGTGCCAGGTCGACTTCGAAGCACTTTGGACTCACTTCCAAGCTGACCGTCAACGCGTGATTGCCGCTATCGATTACTTTAATGAACAGGGCTGGATTGAATTGGAAAGTAAACAGATCACCGACGTTTACGCGATCCACGATACTTCTGAAGAGATGATGCAGTTATCCAAGCGACTCACTGAGTTGTTTAAAGCAAAAGAGAACAGCGAGATAAATCGTCTCAATCAAATGCTGAACTTCTTTGAGGCTGACTCCTGTCTAAGCTCGCGCCTAGCAAGCTACTTTGCAGATAACGAAGCGCCAAAAGCCTGCGGTCACTGCTCAGTATGTCGTGGCCAAGTGGCAACCTTGCCAAGCGTTGATGTTGAATCAGTTGATGATGAGACAGTAATGACCTGGATTCATGAGTTTATTTCTGCAAGCCAACAACTGATTACCGATGAAGCGATTACCCGTTTTCTCTGTGGAATCGCCACCCCACTTTCAACCAAGCTTAAAGCCAGCAAAATGGCGGGCTATGGAAAGTTAGAGCAACAACCTTTCGCCGACACCTTAGCGCGCGTAAAGCAACTTCCTAGATAACGCTAAACGATAAAAACCGACTAGGCCGCAAAGCTGAGTCGGTTTTTATGAAAAGCACTCGCCACGCTGTCTTTAGAAAAAGCTCAGCTGACGCATTTGATCCTTGGGTTGCAACATCACACTCAAACCCAGTAAGCGTATCTCTCGCCCTTGCTGCCTTTTAAGTATCTCACTTAACAGCTCTTTGAAGTGCTCACGGTCTAGAGAAGCATGGATATGCTCAATAGTGGTTTGTTGGAAATCAGCGAATTTGAGCTTAATACCCTGCTTGATGATCGCTTTGCTTGGGCTCGCTTTTTCCAATCGAGTTTCAAGTTCAGGAAACAGCTTGTCTTCTATCACCTTCCAGCACTCGGCGTAAGTCGAAATGTTTTGAGTAAAGGTTCGCTCAACCCCGACAGACTTTCGCTCACGCTCGACAATGACTTCTCGCTCATCGATACCATGGCTGCGCTTCCACAGTGAGGCACCCTGACGACCAAATTTAAGTAGTAAATCGCGATAGTCTGACTCTTTTATATCCTTGCAGGTAAAAAGGCCCGCTTGGTGAAGCTTTTCAATGCTCACCTTGCCGACGCCGGGGATCTTTTCAAGTGGTAGCTCATCGATTACCGCTTGCACATCTTGTGGAGGGATAACGAATTGCCCGTTAGGCTTATTCATATCCGAAGCCACTTTCGCCAAAAACTTTATAGGAGCAATACCGGCAGACGCTGTTAGATTGAGTTCATTCCAAATATCACGACGAATCGACTCTGCTATTAACGTTGCCGAGCCATGACACTGCTTTGAGTCGGTCACATCAAGAAATGCTTCATCCAACGACAACGGCTCGATCACCGAAGTATACCGAGAGAAAATCTCACGGATCTTTTTAGATATCTCGACATAAACCGACATTCTTCCCGGTACCACTAACAAGTTAGGGCAGAGTTGTAGTGCTTTAGCTGTCGGCATGGCCGAGCGAACACCAAACTTACGCGCTTCATAATTGCATGTGCTGAGCACACCACGTTGCTTTTCATGCCCGCCTACGGCTAACGGTCGGTTACGGTAGGCCGGGTTATCCCGCATTTCTACAGCCGCGTATAGGAACCATGGGGTGAAAAATGTAAGTGAGAGTGAGTGGGTGAATGAAAAACCATTTATGACAATATATTAAGGAAGAAAACCACTTACAAATTCCGCATACATTTTTTTCTCACAAAAAACCTCAAAACAAGGCAAAAAAGGAGAGTTTCACTTACATTTTTCTGATGCTAAAACAGACTAATTTGATCACTTTCTTCTTCAATGTTCAGAGCAACAGAAATCCCAATCAACCTGATACCTCGATTTTTCTGTCGCTGCAAACCCTCTTGCAGTAATTCTAAGAAGTAGTTTTTATCTAACTGTGTTTGCTTATGTTCAACCGTAGTTTGCTTAAAGTCATCGAATTTTAACTTCAAGCCTTGCTTAATAATGCCATTTCCGCGTCCTGACTTTGTCAACCTCTCAACAAGCTTGGGATAAAGCATTTCAATTGCATCTATACATTCCTGCTCCGAATGGATATCGGTATGGAACGTTCTTTCAACACCAACTGACTTTCGAACTCTGCTTGTTTCGACCTTACAATTGTCGATACCATTACAACGTTCCCATAGCGTTTGACCGAACTTTCCAAAATGTTTGAGCAATTCGCGGCGCTCAAATACTTTGACATCTCGACCATAAAACAACCCCAGCTTATGCAGCTTTTCCAATGTAACTTTGCCTACGCCTGAAATTTTTCCTAACTCTAAGTTATCGATAAATTCAGGGATTTTGTCAGGAGGGACAACACAGATCCCATTTGGCTTATTTACGTCAGATGCAACCTTGGCTATGAATTTTAATGGCGCTATACCTGCACTGGCGGTGAGATTCAACTCATTAAAAATAGCTCGCCTTATATCTTCTGCAATTAACGTTGCTGAGCCTTTCAAATGTTTAGAATCAGTAACATCAAGGTAGGCTTCATCAAGTGATAGTGGCTCAATTATCGAGGTGTAGCGAGAGAATATTTCATGGATCTGCTTAGAAACTGACTTGTATTTCTCCATATTGCCAGGAATAACCGTCAAATGGGGGCAAAGCTTTAAGGCTTTACCTGTCGGCATTGCAGAGCGAACACCATATTTCCTTGCTTCATAATTACAAGTAGAAAGAACACCTCGACCAAACTGTGAGCCTCCTATAGCCAGAGGAATCCCCCTTAAACTAGGGTTGTCTCTCGCCTCCACAGCCGCATAGTAACAATCAAGATCTATATGTATAATTTTATTAATCATTTCAAATAATTGAAGCTTGGTGAGCACTGTCAGTATGAAGCTAAGTAGCTATGTACGGCGTTGGGACTTTCTGTGACAACACCTCTTTAAAGGCTGTCTTCTTTGAGCAGTCAAATTGCTTGGCTCAACCACTCGTTACGCTGACTCTACTCGCTAGACATTCACATATCAACTTGACAGCCGTTCTCCATAAAATTTCAACGAACCCGCTCATAACACTGTCTTTATATACAGCATACTAGTTCTCAGGTCTTGTGAAAAGAAGCTTTATCACGATAGCTCAACCTCTGAAATAATGAACGTTGCTGCTAATTAATACACTTACCACAAGGAAAGTTTTTTTATTCTATAAATCATTGACTTAAAGAAAAAACCAAGTGTTACAATGGACTATACTCGTGATGAAACTATTGCGAATAAAATAGTCATGGATGAAGAAGTGACCAACGACCCATACCGTCTCATTATGGATATTTCTTTAGATGATATAGACACGTTGCTCTAATACGTTTCAGCCCCGAAATATAATCTGCACCATAAATACTGGATAGAGTGTTAAGTAAGTTTGCCGTACCAGATTTAACTCATGGATCGCTAATGTTCGATTTTCAAGAAATGATTTCTGTCCATCAACATATCATATTGGTACGGTTTGACCGATTTTGCACCGTAACCTCCTGTAAAGCTAAGCTCTTACAATTCCAAACCTTTGAGGGGGCATTAGCCACTTTCTCTATTTGCATTTCATACAACTTAGCATTCCTTTATTTTTATATGTCCTTGTTCAATCAATAAAATGAACCGTTCAAAATCATGCTGATAGGCATAAACAGGATGTGGTGCAGATGAGCCAGCTAAAAACTCTTCGAAAGCCAATCTATAGGTAGTAGATAGTTCATTTGGGTCAATGACTTTAAATGGAACATTGGGCAAATTAAAAGGAGTTAATGTTGGGTATAACGTTGAATTATTTGTTGTCATAGAGTTCTCCTTTCTTTCCGTTAGGCTATTATGTTACGTAGCACGAATCAAAGTCATGCATCAACATTTAGGTGACTATTTGTTGTTCTAAATGATAGACGGGACTCAACGCAATCTTAGGAGTTTGTTATGAATCAGAAAACTCGACTGCGCAATTTAGGCGGTGGGCTCAACATTATTTCCGATTGTTCGCGGCAAGACATTGATGTTGGTTTTTGGCAAGAGTGCTGTGCTGAATTAAAAATTTATGCCGTTTTACGAACGAAAGGTGGGAGTGGTGAGCGTCATACTGTACGAGTTCTACAGCAACAACTAATACAGCGTGGAGAACGACCTCTCATTGTTAGAGTTTTTAGAGTTCGTGATAACGAATATGGTACTGATTTTGATTCATTGGCTGAACTAGAAAATTCTGAGGAACTGACGGGTTCGTTCATGTGGGATTGGAGCGAGTGTCACTGTAACCATCAGCTGGCACAGGCTCTATTCAAATCATCATTTACGAGCGTAATTTTAACTCAAGGGGGGAGCTCTGGAGTAGACTATAAAGATGTCATGAATGCCGCAGAATTGGCTCGCCACACATATCTAACCGTCAATATTGACTGTGATTCGTCTGTAGAATCTCATACAAACATAGTCGAAGAGCTGAAAAACTCGATGCTAAATGTGGAATGTGTCTCCTCTGTATTATGGAAGGGAAATCGATGGGATGAGCCAAACCATGAGCTTATGAACCTGTCGAATGTAAGTGTCGAACACCCTTTGTCAGCTCAATACAAAGCTCTCAATCTTTTCTCTGACTTCTTGCAAATCAGATAAGCGTCCTGAAGCGATGATACGAATTGGGCTTCGCCCATTGAAGAAGGTGTTGTTGTTTGCATGACACATAAAGCCATATACATTGGCTTCATTGCTAAATATTGTCCTTAAAGTGGCATGGATATTTAAAATGTGGCTGATTCTAACTTCAAGATTATCCTCTTCAGTTGGCAGAATAACTGGTATCTGTTCATGGGTTGCTCCCCATTTTAACAACAGTGTTTCGGCGGATTTCAGCCCAGTGGATAGCCTCTGACTCATCAATACTTCTCCTTAATTCATTATCGTTATATTAAATCTTAACGTATCTACGACAGTTGCCTAGACCTAACCAAGCCTTAATGTGCAAAGCATTGGTGGTATTATGTTTTGGTTTAATATTTGAGAGGGTATATATCCAATATATGGTTTCACTTTCAACGGAACTACAACGTAGAATCGACAAATTGTCGATCTTATGTCTATCAAATCAAGGTTAATGGAGCGACATAGAATCAGCAAAATGTCGATTCTATGTCTATTGTCATATGGCTAATAGAGTCGTTTGGTATCTGTTCTGTGAGTGTTATGTCTATGCTGTCTCATGAAGTAAAACAGTTTGGGGTAATATTAAACAGCAAGGGACTCCGAGGGGACTACAGTTAAAAACCGTGATATTTCCCCCCTTGTTCCAATATGTTTTTCTGCGACAATCACCTTGAAAAACACCGATAACTATTAACTATGCTTCAGTAGTTCACATTGTCACTTTCTTTTCTAACAACTACCGAGGAATCCTCGGCAGTTGTTTCGTAATTTATGGCAACACCCACCTTCTAATTGTGCAACAGGCTGCTGCACAAATCAGCCCAACGTATTTCAGTCTCAAATCTGGTTAATAAATTAAGCTACCCAATACACCGTCATCCAGAAAGTGCAGCAATCACTTTGCTTGCGATATGCTTTGGACATCGACCATAGTAATCTTCTAAAGCGTGGAAGTGTTCTACTGTAAAGCACGCACTGAGAGAGCTTAAGCGTTTTCCTCTTAAGGCTTCCAAAGGAAAAGCCACGCCAGAGCTACTTATGCTTGCTTCATCCCAAACAATACGCTCGCCAAAGCGTCTTTTGTGACGCTGATCTTGCTTAGTATCAGAGCGGCCTTTTAGAGCCTCGAGAACAACAGCAAGGGACAGGTCATTAATCTTTGCTAAATGGAGCAGCGCGGTGATCTTCTTTTTGTATCGCTTACTAAAATATCGCATAGCTTGATCTAACTCGGTTACAGGAACATTCGGTATAGTTTACCAACGAACTATCAATCACTACAAAATCACTCTCGTCCATTTTTGAGTCAGCAAACACAGGCTGACTCATCTTTGCCCCATTATTGGATAGACCTTTTACTCTTTCATATCCTGTTCATGGGCTTTTACCTTATTAAAAGTTATCCATTCTTCTAATGCTGTTCGTCGTGAATCCCCATGTAGTATCACGGGTGTCAATTCGACCTAACTATCAGCGTGTTAAGCCATTGTCTTTCACAGCTATAAATACTTATAATGAAACTTCTTGCATTTAAATCCATAACTTAAGTTAAAAGTCAGAACTTACGGTTAGTTTTGTTTGCTCATGTATATATCAATAGTTTCACTTTATTGAGGAATTTAGCTTGGCATATTGTCAGTGTGGTGATTTCGTAGTTCTTGAACATGTTAAGGTTATTGCATTCGAGAGCGAGCCTTTGTTTATAACTCCGAGTCTTGAAGGGTGGAATCCCAACATCCAAATCATGTTTAGCCGTGATAGAAAAAATGAGAAAGGTAGGCTTCTTGAGTTTTTTAATCATCACGATACAGCTGTACTTAAGTTTACAAATTGGCATTCATACAATAAAAAATCTCTTCTTGGACCATACGAACTCGGTGAATCTCCCTCTGGAAGTAAAATCTCGGTTTTCATCGTCCATGAATTTATCGATGAAGAACCATTCCCCACTCATAGCATAGAATTACAATTCATGGAGGGTGGCGAAGATGACTTTGAAAACCTCTAGAGATAAGACTCAGCCACAAGGACAGTTTTCTAAGTCTCGTGTATTATTTGAAGAAGAGTATGAAAACCTTTCACATACTAAAATTTCAATATCTGAAGAAAAACTAAGACTCCAACTTATAGAGTATGAAAAGTCCGTAAGGTACAAGTTCTCTTGGGGAGCTCCTTTTGGTATTTTTTTGACTTTGATTACTGCGATTTTGACTACTGATTTCAAAACGTTTCTTTTGTTAGATAAAGCAACATGGGAGGTTTTATACTGGGTAGGAGCTTTGTTAACATTATACTTAACTGGAAAAAACAAATTAAAATCAAAGAATTACAACGTTACAATGGATATTTTGATAGATCGTATCAAAAACAAACCATAACTTACGACTTCAGTTGGATTGACATCCATAAAAAAGCCCGTATTCCACGGGCTTAAAATTATTTTTCTTTAGAGGTGCTGTCATCCAAATACTCAAACCACCTATTTAGGTTGCTTTTAATTATACGTAGCGATTGAAGCAATAGAATAGATGCGAATACTGCAGATAAAATACAAAGAATAGATGCGAAAATTGAACTAATGAATCCAACGGTCATTTGCATCACAGCTGCGATGATACTTGCTAAGATCGCATAAAAAAGAATATCACTAAGTTCTCGTAATGGTTGATACAGAGTCCCAATACTTTTATTTAAGTTTTTTTGTTTGTCCCACGTTTCCTTGTATTTTTTATTGTCATAAACATTTTCTTTCATATTTACGATAATAAACGTTTTTAACGACATCAAGAAACCACCAAGAGCTAAGAAACCTGCAAACAGGTGGCCTCTTATATTTTTGGCATAGAACTCATCAAAATTGATGATTTCTTTACATGTCTTAAGCTCAGTAGCTAGTGCTGTCATCTTGCCATCTTCTTGAGTATAAAAATCATAGTTGCAACTCCATAGGAATAACCATAAAAAACCCAAAATAATTAAAATGCACGATAACAAGAAATAGCTACCAACTTTAGTTTTCATTCAGTTACTTCCACATCAAAAATCGTTTTCTCTGCTTTACAGACTGACAGCATGCTAGCAATAACATCACAGCTATGAAATTTCGACACTTCCACTCCATGAAGCTTTTGAGCTAGATCATCAAAGTCTTCTACCTTAAAGCATGATCCTGCATTAAATAGCTTAACAGGTACACTTGTACCATCATAATCTTCAGCTATGACTCTTCCCGAGTTTACATCAGACCTTTCTGTAAAAGCTTTGATGTCTCTTGCTAAAGAGTTTATTGAAAATGTTGAGTTGAACGTCAATTTCTCTTTACGTTTAGATACATATCTCGACAACGCAAGACCTTTTGTGTTTCTTGCATCTAAGAAAGAGTATTCGAACTCAATTGACTTAAGTTTTTTATAAGATTTCAATACATCTTCTAATTCATCAACAGTAACTAAAGGTGTAAAAACAATGCTACTCTTCATTGACTTACGTAGCTTAACTTCCTGTCTGTTGGTAAGCTTTTTTTGCTCAGCTTTTAACGTTATTTTTTCAAGGTCAATTGCCGCTTCGATTTTACTATTTGATAATTCTCTAAAAGATTTTTTTAGTAAAATTCCCGCTATATTTAATGAACATGATTGATGGTAGTGCTGATATAAGCCCAATCCGTTCTCTTTGTTAACAACAAAAAAGTTAAAGTCCATGAACCTTTGTGCTGGATCTTCTAGAGATGATACTTTGAAAGTTAGGCCGGTAAGAGTCTTTTCTGCTCTCGGGAGTTTCCGTTGCTCCTTAAATGTAACAATCAGCCCTAAGTAGTAGTCTTCATCATGTGTAGTGTTAACAAATATCTGTCTATGTTCAGATTCATTACCATCAACATCTTTTTGCATAATCAAGATATTTTCTTGTTCAAGGTGCTCGAAAAACTCTTTTGGACTGACACCTGCACTCTCATGCTCAACAGAAATATCGAAGCCTAAATATTTAACATCCATAACATCTATTTTTTTATGTAATTTTGCTGCCATCATACCCCATCACTTGCACATAAAGAATGTTTCATACTATAAAAGAGCTGGTTAGATCTCCAAATTCTATCCAATAAATGTAGTGGCTGAGTGAATTTGGCTACTTGATTAGAGGTTTGCAATACCTGAAATTATCCGTGAGATTCTAATTTAGGAAGATCACTGGCACGGAATTGTCCGTGCGACGTGAAGTCGCATGAAGCGCTGTTCACCGCGATAAGAGTGAACCGTTTGTATCACCAGACGACCCTAAGGCTCTGAATAAAGCAGCGAGCCTGACAATGTAACGAAGTTTGGCACTGTGCCAAACGGGAGCAGAACCGTGAGGGAATGCTCCTCCTGATAACCACGAATTGGGTGAGTGCTAGGGAATCAGTATGATGAACGAAAGTGAATCCATGTAAGGTGCGTTATACGT
>NZ_JAKEUW010000083.1:0-16148 GCF_022398115.1 Vibrio sp. Isolate22
ATGGATAGCCTCGATGGATAGCCTCGGCTTCAAGACCGCAAAGGCATTTAGCCTCAGAGTTAGGTTTAAGAGTCAGTGTAATAAGTGATGCTGTCTGGTGAGACTTTACTATTTTAAAGCCTTCCCAGAATGAAGATAGGAAAGTATGATTCGGCATGAAAACGGTAGTTTGTGTATGATTTTTGTTTGGCGACTAAACCATATCACTTACTACCGTTTTTGTTTTTAGTTCCCGCTAATCCGCGATGAACCATAAAAAAGCGCTGCCAGTTACCCAGCAGCGCTTTCAATTATCTTACTCAGAATTACTTATGGTAAGGCTTAGATAGTTCGTGAACAGCGTCAACGAACACACCAGCGTTTTCTGGCGGCACATCTAAGTGAATACCGTGGCCTAGGTTAAATACGTGGCCAGTACCAGCATCACCAAAGCCTTCAAGGATAGTCGATACCTCTTCACGGATACGCTCCGGAGAAGCGTAAAGCATTGAAGGATCCATGTTACCTTGCAGAGCAACCTTATCACCCACGCGCTTAACTGCGTCTTGGATGTTGATAGTCCAGTCTAGGCCAACTGCATCACAGCCCGTTGCTGCGATCTGCTCTAGCCACATGCCACCGTTCTTAGTGAATAGTGTTACTGGTACACGACGACCATCGTTTTCACGGATTAGACCATCAACGATTTTGTGCATGTATTGCAGTGAGAATAGGTTGTAATCACGAGGAGTCAGTACACCACCCCATGTATCAAATACCATTACCGATTGAGCACCCGCTTTGATTTGCGCATTTAGGTATTCGATAACGCTGTCTGCTAGCTTATCTAGAAGTAGGTGCAGCGTTTGTGGTTCTGCGTACATCATCTTCTTGATTTTAGTGAACGCTTTAGAGCTGCCACCTTCAACCATGTAAGTCGCTAGTGTCCATGGGCTACCAGAGAAGCCGATCAATGGAACGTCACCGTTCAAATCTTTGCGGATTTGACGTACTGCGTTCATTACGTATTGCAGCTCACCTTCTGGATCTGGCAGGCCAATTTTTTCTACGTCAGCTTTACACGTGATAGGACGCTCAAACTTAGGACCTTCACCTGTCTCAAAGTACAAACCTAGACCCATAGCATCAGGGATCGTTAGGATGTCAGAGAACAAGATTGCCGCATCAAGCGGGAAACGACGTAAAGGTTGAAGGGTTACTTCTGATGCCAGTTCCGCGTTTTTGCACAAAGACATGAAGTCGCCTGCTTCTGCACGCGTTGCTTTGTACTCTGGAAGATAGCGGCCAGCTTGGCGCATCATCCATACCGGTGTGTAATCAACAGGCTGCTTTAAAAGTGCGCGTAAATAGCGATCGTTCTTTAATTCGGTCATTCCGTTAAATTCCAATTCAATCTTGTCTAGTTTTGATGGCAAGTATTCTAACACTGATTGAGGGGTAAAAGCTGTGTGCTTTGCAACCTAGATCAAGTTATTAACTTTTAAATCAATGCTTAATTTGCACCCAATTGAGGGAGCATGTTAAAAATTTGTTTGCTAGCGAAAATTACAATTATAACACCTGAGTAGTCACTACTCAGCATCTCATAACGACATCTTACTTACCCCCTCCACTTGTGGAGGGTTTTTTTTAGCTTTTGACCACCCATAGGCCAAATACTATTACAGGCGATTTAGTGCTCCAACGCTTGTTCTGCTGAGCCCGCTTTGATCACGTCATCAACCGTTTTCTCTATCAATTGTCTCGCAATGGTGCCCACAGGCGCCACGTCTGGCAGAGTCGTCACATCAAACCATTGCGCATCGGATAACTCGCTATAATCTGGTTTGAGCGTACCACCAGCATAGTCAGCAAGAAAGCCCATCATCATACTCGACGGGAATGCCCAAGGTTGGCTGCCAAAATAGCGAATGTTATCCACATCAATCCCTGTCTCTTCTTTGACTTCGCGTGCTACGCACTGTTCTAAGGTCTCTCCGACCTCTAAGAAGCCCGCTATAACGGTATACATGCCCGTTTTATGCCTTGGGTGCTGCGCGAGTAATATCTTGTTGTCGTTGCGTACAGCGACAATGATGCATGGGAAAATACGCGGATAATGCAGAGTACGACAGTCTCCACACTGCATCGCCACTTGATTATGGTTTAGGTGATTACGGCCACCGCACTGCGGGCAGAAACGCATGCTCTGTGTCATATGGCCATATTGGATGGCTTTACTTGCAGTAAGAAAACTCGATTCAGGCCAGTGTAATAACTCTCTAAGGTTGACCATCGTCAGTTCTTCCTCAACGTCACAGTCGTTCAACCAATAGACTTTGCGACCTTGATGCTGACCAATACAGATTGCATGCTCAACACTCAGCCCTAGCTCGTCGGCAGAGCCGAAAGGAAACTGATCATTATTAACCCAAATATCACTACCGGAAACGACGCACCAATAAGCTTGCTCTGTCATTTTCTTATCACTTTTTTTTAACATCCCCATGCCTCATTGCTTGCAGTTCGTTCATTTTACTGGCAATCTAATTTCATACTAGAGTTGTGGCAGAGAATATTTCAAGCTATTACTTTTAGTAGATATCGATAAACGGACCCTGCTTAGGCAATTTCAATGATCACACGGTTGTGATCAGATCATGAGGACATGGTCATGCTAAATAAATTTAAACAAATACAAGAACAATGGGGTGGCTCAAGCGAGGTCATCGATCATTGGCTCGAAACTCGACAAGCTCTCATCGTCGAATATTGCAAGCTAGGTGCCTTGCAGCCAGCTAGCAACGGGCAATCAAACGTTGTTGAACTCCCTTCTCCTAAAGAAATCAGCTCATTCTGCGATCATGTTGTCGATTATATCTCAGAAGGCCATTTTAAGATCTACGATATGGTCATGAAGAAATGGCAAGCAACAGGCTTTAAAACCAATGACGAGATTGATACAACTTACGCGAAGATCGTACTCACAACCGAGCCACTTCTAGAGTTCAATGATAAGTACGTTAAAGTAAGTGCGAACGATGAGTTGCCTAACTTCGAAGGAGATATGTCGAAAGTAGGTGAACTACTCGAGGTACGTTTTGAAGTCGAAGATAATCTTATCCAGCTTATTGCAGACAGCTTAGCGATTCCACCAGGCGCTTAGTTAACTGAATCCTTAATAAGCTTGCCTCTGTGCAAGCTTTTTGTTTTGCCTATCGCTCCCCTACCCACTCAACTCTGTTGAAGCCTAAGCACCACCAGCAAACCACCAATCCTTATTCAAGACTTATCCCGATGATCGTCTTTCCATCGGTGCTTGTGATTCACCGGCTAGCATCAGTAAAAACACGCACGAATCCACATACCAATAACCCAAACGCCAGATACAAAAAAGGCACCCGAAGGTGCCTTTTTCTTATCTCTTAGAGATTACTCTTCTGAAGAGAAACCTGCATTTAGAAGTGCTGCTAGGTTGTCAGTAGCTTGTTCAGCTGATGGACCTTCCTGCTCTTCTTCACGCTTAGCTTGACGCTCTTGGTGGTATGCGAAACCAGTACCAGCTGGGATCAGACGACCAACAATTACGTTCTCTTTCAGACCGCGAAGGTCATCACGCTTACCAGAAACCGCAGCTTCTGTTAGTACGCGAGTCGTTTCTTGGAACGATGCAGCTGAGATGAATGACTCAGTTGCAAGAGATGCTTTAGTAATACCTAGTAGATCACGTTCGAAACGTACTAGTTCTTTACCTTCAGCTTCTAGCTTACGGTTAGCAATCTTCACGTTGTGGTACTCAACTTGTTCGCCAGGTAGGAACTGAGAGTCACCAGAATGTGTGATTGTACACTTACGTAGCATTTGACGAACGATAGTCTCAATGTGCTTATCGTTAATCTTAACGCCTTGTAAGCGGTAAACTTCTTGAACTTCGTTCGCGATGTACTGAGTTACTGCGTGGATACCACGTAGACGCAGGATATCGTGTGGAGTTTCAGGACCGTCGGCGATTACATCACCACGTTCAATCTTCTCACCTTCGAACACGTTCAATTGACGATGCTTAGGAATCATCTCTTCGTAAGTGTCGCCACCTTCACGAGTGATTACTAGACGACGCTTACCTTTCGTTTCTTTACCGAAAGACACAGTACCTGTGTGCTCAGCAAGGATCGCAGGCTCTTTAGGCTTACGAGCTTCGAATAGGTCTGCTACGCGTGGTAGACCACCGGTGATATCTTTGTTACCGCCAGATTTCTGAGGGATACGAGATAGTGTGTCACCAATGCCAACTTCAGCGCCATCTTCGATGTTTACAATCGCTTTACCAGGTAGGAAGTAGTGAGCTGGCATTTCAGTACCAGGGATCATTACATCGTTACCTTGCTCGTCAACAAGTTTGATAGCTGGACGCATATCTTTACCTGCTGCTGGGCGAGCCGCTGCATCTGTAACTTCAGAAGAAGAAAGACCAGTTAGATCATCCGTTTGACGAGAAACAGTTACGCCATCGATCATATCAACGAACTGGATGCGACCTGCCACTTCAGTGATGATTGGCATAGTGTGCGCTTCCCAGTTAGCTACAACTTCGCCAGCTTCTACTGCGTCGTTGTCCGCTTTGCTCAGTACAGAACCGTAAGGAAGTTTGTGCTTCTCTTTAGTACGACCGAACTCATCAACAATCGTCATCTCAGATGCACGAGAGGTGATAACCAGCTTCTTATCTTTGTTGATTACGAACTTAGCGTTGTGAAGTTTCACAGTACCAGTTGTCTTAGCTTGGATGCTGTTCTCTGCTGCTGCAGTAGATGCCGCACCACCGATGTGGAACGTACGCATCGTTAGCTGTGTACCCGGTTCACCGATAGATTGTGCAGCGATAACACCAACTGCTTCACCTTGGTTCACTAGGTGACCACGTGCTAGGTCACGACCGTAACACTGTGCACAACAACCGAAGTCTGCATCACAGGTAACAACAGAACGCACTTTCATGCTATCTACAGAGTTGTCTTCCATGATCTGACACCACTTCTCATCAATCAGAGTATTACGTGGGATCAGTACATCTTCAGTACCAGGCTTAAGAACGTCTTCAGCTACTACACGACCTAGAGCAAGCTCAGAAAGTGCAACTTTAACGTCACCACCTTCGATGTGAGGCATCATGTCGATACCTTCGTGCGTGCCACAGTCATGTTCGTGAACTACAACGTCTTGAGCAACGTCTACTAGACGACGAGTTAGGTAACCCGAGTTCGCTGTTTTCAGTGCTGTATCCGCAAGACCCTTACGAGCACCGTGCGTTGAGATAAAGTACTGAAGGACGTTTAGACCTTCTTTAAAGTTCGCAGTGATCGGCGTTTCGATGATTGAGCCATCTGGACGCGCCATCAGACCACGCATACCTGCTAGCTGACGAATCTGAGCTGCAGAACCACGTGCGCCCGAGTCGGCCATCATGTAGATGCTGTTGAACGATTCTTGCTGTTCTTCTTCGCCGTCACGGTTGATAACTGTTTCAGAAGATAGGTTATCCATCATCGCTTTCGCAACGCGGTCATTCGTAGATGCCCAGATATCGATAACTTTGTTGTAACGCTCACCCGCTGTAACAAGACCAGATTGGAATTGCTCTTGGATTTCGCGAACTTCTTCTTCAGCAGATTCAATTTCGTCGTATTTCGCTTGAGGTACAACCATATCGTCGATACCTACAGAAACACCTGAAAGTGCAGCGTATGCAAAACCTGCGTACATGATTTGGTCAGCGAATACTACTGTGTCCTTAAGACCAAGCTTACGGTACGCTTCGTTAAGTAGGGTAGAAATTTGCTTCTTACCTAGCTTTTGGTTAACGATGCTGTACGGTAGGCCAGCTGGAACGATTTGCCATAGCATTGCACGGCCAACTGTTGTATCAACCAGTTTCGTTTCAGTAGTGCTGTTACCATCTTCGTCTACTACGGTCTCAGTGATACGAACTTTAACGCGAGCATGTAGCTCAGCAGTCTTAGTACGGTATGCCTTCTCAGCCTCTTCAGGGCCAGCAAGGTACATACCTTCGCCTTTCACGTTGATCTTTTCACGAGTCATGTAGTAAAGACCCAATACAACGTCCTGAGAAGGTACGATGATCGGATCACCTGACGCTGGCGACAGAATGTTGTTTGTCGACATCATCAGAGTACGTGCTTCAAGCTGTGCTTCTAGAGTTAGAGGCACGTGTACCGCCATTTGGTCACCATCGAAGTCGGCGTTGTATGCCGCACACACTAGTGGGTGAAGCTGAATCGCTTTACCTTCGATTAGTACTGGTTCAAACGCTTGGATACCTAGACGGTGAAGTGTAGGTGCACGGTTAAGCAGTACTGGGTGTTCGCGGATTACTTCGTCTAGGATATCCCAAACGATAGCTTCTTCGCGCTCTACCATCTTCTTAGCAGCTTTGATTGTCGTAGCCATGCCACGAGTCTCTAGCTTGCTGTAGATGAACGGCTTAAATAGCTCAAGTGCCATCTTCTTAGGAAGACCACACTGATGTAGACGAAGGTATGGACCTACTGTGATTACAGAACGGCCAGAGTAGTCTACACGTTTACCTAGAAGGTTCTGACGGAAACGACCTTGCTTACCCTTGATCATATCAGCAAGAGATTTCAGAGGACGCTTGTTCGAACCTGTGATTGCACGACCGCGACGACCGTTATCTAGAAGTGCATCAACAGACTCTTGCAGCATACGCTTTTCGTTACGTACGATGATGTCCGGAGCAGCTAGCTCTAGAAGACGCTTCAAACGGTTGTTACGGTTGATCACACGACGGTAAAGGTCGTTCAGATCTGAAGTCGCAAAACGACCGCCATCTAGAGGTACTAGAGGACGTAGATCTGGCGGAAGAACCGGAAGTACAGTCAGAATCATCCATTGCGGATCGTTACCCGATGCAATGAACGCTTCAACTAGCTTCAGGCGCTTAGTGATCTTCTTACGCTTAGTTTCAGAGTTAGTTGTTTCCAACTCTTCGCGCATTTCTTCCACTTCTTGATGAAGGTCCATTGTTGCAAGCAGATCTTTGATCGCTTCTGCACCCATCTTAGCAGTGAATTCATCACCCCACTCTTCTAGACGATCCAGATACTCTTCTTCAGTAAGCATCTGAGATTTTTCTAGATCAGTCATACCTGGTTCAGTTACTACGTACATTTCGAAGTAAAGAACACGTTCGATATCACGTAGAGGGATATCCATTAGTAGACCGATACGAGACGGTAGCGATTTTAGGAACCAGATGTGAGCAACTGGTGAAGCAAGCTCGATGTGGCCCATACGGTCACGACGAACTTTAGTTTGTGTAACTTCTACGCCACACTTCTCACAGATAACACCACGGTGTTTCAGACGCTTGTATTTACCACAAAGACATTCGTAGTCTTTAACTGGACCAAAAATACGCGCACAGAACAGACCATCGCGTTCAGGTTTGAACGTACGATAGTTGATCGTTTCAGGTTTTTTAACTTCACCGAAAGACCATGAACGGATCATGTCTGGTGAAGATAGACCGATTTTGATTGCATCAAATTCTTCGGTCTTATGCTGCGCTTTTAGAAAGTTTAATAAGTCTTTCACAATCAGCTCCTGTAAGGAGTTAAAAGGGGCTCACCCGCAAAAGTGAGCACCTTCAACCAAATAATCTCTTTTCTCTAGAAAGAAAGAAGGGATTACTCTTCGTCTTCTAGCTCGATGTTGATACCTAGCGAGCGAATCTCTTTCAACAGTACGTTGAACGACTCTGGCATGCCAGGTTCCATGCTGTGGTTGCCATCTACGATGTTCTTGTACATCTTAGTACGGCCGTTAACGTCATCCGACTTAACTGTTAGCATTTCTTGAAGCGTGTAAGCAGCACCGTATGCTTCTAGTGCCCATACTTCCATCTCACCGAAACGCTGACCACCGAACTGAGCTTTACCACCAAGTGGTTGCTGAGTTACTAGGCTGTACGAACCAGTAGAACGAGCGTGCATCTTGTCATCAACAAGGTGGTTCAGTTTCAGCATGTACATGTAACCTACAGTTACAGGACGCTCAAACGAGTCACCAGTACGACCATCAAACAGTTTAAGCTGACCAGATTCTGGCAGATCACCCAGTTTAAGTAGTTCTTTGATTAACGTTTCAGAAGCACCATCGAACACAGGAGTAGCAATCGGTAGACCGCCACGTAGGTTCTTGATCAGTGTACGAACTTGATCATCAGACAGTTCAGCAATATCAACTTTCTGACGAGTATCACCAAGATCATAAACCTTCTGTAGGAACTCACGGAACTTATGAAGTTCTTGCTGTTCCTTAACCATTTGGTTGATCTTGTCACCGATACCTTTCGCTGCCAGACCTAAGTGTACTTCTAGGATCTGACCGATGTTCATACGCGATGGTACACCCAGTGGGTTAAGTACGATGTCTACAGGCTGACCTTTCTCATCGTATGGCATGTCTTCAACAGGGTTAATCTTAGAGATTACACCTTTGTTACCGTGACGACCCGCCATCTTATCACCAGGCTGGATACGACGTTTAACCGCTAGGTAAACTTTAACAATCTTAAGAACGCCAGGCGCTAGATCATCACCTTGAGTGATCTTACGACGCTTAGTTTCAAACTTCTTATCGAAGTCTGCTTTTAGCTCATCCCACTGCTCAGCAAGTTGCTCAAGCTGTGTTTGTAGCGCATCGTCTTCTAGAACTTGCTCTAGCCATTGCTTACGACCGATCGTATCAAGCTTAGCTTCAGAGTAACCACCAGACAGAAGTACAGCTTTAACACGGTTAAGAAGGCCACCCTCAAGAATTTGGAACTCTTCAGTTAGGTCTTTCTTAGCTTCTTTAAGCTGCATCTGTTCGATTTCAAGTGCACGCTTATCTTTCTCTACGCCATCGCGAGTGAAGACTTGTACATCGATAATAGTACCCGAAACAGAGTTTGGTACACGTAGAGAAGTATCTTTAACATCAGATGCTTTCTCACCGAAGATTGCACGTAGTAGCTTCTCTTCAGGAGTCAGTTGAGTTTCACCTTTAGGTGTTACTTTACCAACTAGGATGTCGCCACCCTTAACTTCAGCACCAATGTAAACGATACCTGACTCGTCTAGTTTAGACAGAGCAGACTCACCTACGTTTGGAATATCAGCTGTGATCTCTTCAGAGCCCAGCTTAGTATCACGAGCCACACAAGATAGTTCTTGGATGTGGATAGTCGTGAAACGGTCTTCTTGAACTACGCGCTCAGATACTAAGATCGAGTCTTCGAAGTTGTAACCGTTCCAAGGCATGAACGCGATACGCATGTTTTGACCAAGTGCTAGCTCACCAAGGTCTGTTGAAGGACCGTCAGCTAGTACGTCGCCACGTGATACAGGTTCACCCGGTAGCACGGTAGGACGTTGGTTGATACATGTGTTCTGGTTTGAACGCGTGTACTTAGTTAGGTTGTAGATGTCGATACCAGCTTCGCCAGGTACTAGCTCATCTTCGTTAACCTTAACTACGATACGAGAAGCGTCCACAGACTGAATCATACCGCCACGTTTAGCAACCGCTGTAACACCAGAGTCAACTGCGATGTTACGTTCGATACCAGTACCTACTAGAGGCTTGTCAGCCTTAAGTGTTGGTACCGCTTGACGTTGCATGTTCGCACCCATCAATGCACGGTTCGCATCATCGTGTTCTAGGAACGGGATAAGCGATGCAGCGATAGATACTACTTGGTTTGTCGCAACGTCCATGTAGTCAACGTGGTCACGTGGGTGAAGACCAGATTCACCTTTTTGACGAGCAGTGATTAGCTCATCTGCGAACGTACCTTCTTCAGTAAGAACGGTGTTCGCCTGCGCGATTACAAATTGACCTTCTTGGATTGCAGACAGGTAATCAACTTCGTCTGTTACTACGCCATCTACTACACGACGGTACGGAGTTTCTAGGAAACCGTAGTCATTACAACGTGCAAATGCAGATAGTGAGTTAATTAGACCGATGTTTGGACCTTCAGGCGTTTCGATCGGACATAGACGACCGTAGTGAGTTACGTGAACGTCACGTACTTCGAAGCCTGCGCGCTCACGAGTAAGACCACCAGGACCTAAAGCAGAGATACGACGCTTGTGCGTAACTTCTGACAATGGGTTGTTTTGGTCCATGAACTGTGAAAGCTGTGAAGAGCCAAAGAATTCTTTAACTGCAGCAGAGATAGGCTTAGCGTTGATTAGATCTTGAGGCATGATTGCATCAAGGTCGCCAAGGCTTAGACGCTCTTTAACGGCACGTTCTACACGAACTAGACCAACACGGAATTGGTTTTCTGCCATTTCACCTACAGAACGGATACGACGGTTGCCAAGGTGGTCGATATCGTCCACTTCGCCTTTACCGTTACGGATGCCGATCAGTTTCTTCATCACTTCGATGATGTCTGATTCATCCAGAGTACCGCGCTCTTCTTCTTCTTCACGCTCGATAGAGCTGTTGAACTTCATACGGCCTACAGTTGATAGGTCGTAGCGTTCTTCTGAGAAGAATAGGCTTTCGAATAGAGATTCTGCAGCTTCTTTCGTTGGTGGCTCGCCAGGACGCATCATGCGGTAGATTTCTACCAATGCAGAGATGCGATCTACTGTGCTATCTGCACGTAGAGTGTCTGACATGAATGGACCATGGTCTAGGTCATTCGTGAACAGTACTTCTAGAGCTTTGTGACCTGCTTGAGATAGGTTAGCAAGTGCCTCTAGGCTGATCTCTTGGTTCGCGCCAACGATGATCTCGCCAGTTGCTTCGTTGATGTAATCTTTAGATGCAACTTTACCAACGATGTACTCTACAGGTACTTCGATGTGCTCAACGCCATCTTTCTCAAGTTGACGGATGTGGCGAGCAGTAACACGACGACCAGTCTCAACGTAAACTTTACCGTTTGCTTCGATGTCGAATGACGCAGTTTCACCACGTAGACGATCAGGAACCAACTCCATAAGAAGAGTTTGGTCTTTCACTTCGAAGTTCACCTTGTCGAAGAACAGATCTAGGATCTCTTCAGTTGACTTACCTAGTGCACGAAGGATGATTGAAGCTGGTAGCTTACGACGACGGTCGATACGTACGAATAAGTTATCCTTAGGATCGAACTCAAAGTCTAACCATGAGCCACGGTAAGGAATTACACGTGCGTTATAAAGAACTTTACCAGATGAGTGGGTCTTACCCTTATCACTGTCGAAGAACACGCCTGGGCTTCGGTGCAGCTGGGATACGATAACCCTCTCGGTACCATTAATTACGAAAGTACCATTGTCTGTCATAAGCGGAATTTCGCCCATGTAGACTTCTTGTTCTTTAATGTCTTTTACAGTACCTGCTGGCGCATCTCGATCAAAGATAACTAGACGTAGTTTAACGCGTAGTGGCTTTGAGTAAGTTACACCACGGATTTGACATTCTTTAACATCAAAAACTGGCTCACCAAGACGGTAGCTAACGTATTGCAGCTCAGAATTGCCGTTGTAGCTCTGAATTGGGAATACAGAACGAAAAGCAGCCTCAAGACCGTATTGACCTTCTGGATCCTGTTCGATGAATTTATCGAAAGAATCAAGCTGGATCGATAACAGGTATGGAATGTCCAAAACTTGTGGACGAGTACCAAAGTCCTTACGGATGCGCTTTTTCTCGGTATAAGAGTAAACCATGGGGTTCCTCAGCTCGCTGATAAGTGACCCAAACTACCCAAAACACTCCTCGGAGGGGGTAGTGACTAACAGCTGTTTAATGTAGTGAACAATCATATCGAAAACATGACTGTTTTTTTGCTCGGGTTATGACGCTTAAACAGCGGAAAATTCGTCATAGCCCTACAGCGCAAAAAGGCCGGTGGTTAAATAACCACCAGCCATTAGCCTTGCGGCTAAGAAATTAAGTAATAATTACTTAACTTCAACAGAAGCGCCAGCTTCTTCTAGCTGTGCTTTAAGAGCTTCAGCTTCAGCTTTGTCAACGCCTTCTTTTAGAGGTGCTGGAGCTGAGTCTACAAGACCTTTAGCTTCTTTAAGACCTAGGCCAGTTGCGCCACGTACAGCTTTGATAACTTGTACTTTGTTAGAACCAGCAGAAGTTAGGATAACGTCGAATTCAGTTTGCTCAGCAGCAGCGTCGCCGCCAGCAGCGCCACCAGCTACAACTGCAGCAGCAGCTGATACGCCGAATTTCTCTTCCATAGCTTCGATAAGCTCAACAACTTGCATTACAGACATTTCTGCAACTGCGTCTAGGATTTGCTCGTTAGTAATAGACATAACAATTCTCTTTTAAGTCAACAATAAGTTTAATTTGCAACCAGTGAAAAGCAAGGCTTAAGCCGCTACTTCTTCTTTTTGGTCACGTAGTGCAGCGATAGTACGAACCAGCTTGCCAGCAGAAGCTTCTTTCATGCACATCATTAGGCGTGCGATAGCTTCGTCGTAAGTTGGTAGTGTCGCTAGTACTTCAGCATCAGTAACTGCGCCTTCAAATGCAGCAGCTTTGATCTCGAAATCTTTGTTCTCTTTAGCGAAGTCTTTGAAAAGACGCGCTGCAGCACCTGGGTGCTCGTTAGAGAACGCGATCAGAGTTGGACCAGTGAAAGTGTCAGTTAGACACTCGTAGTCTGTACCCTGAACCGCACGGCGTGCTAGTGTGTTACGAACAACTTTCATGTAAACACCCGCTTCGCGAGCTTGTTTACGTAGAGAAGTCATTGCGCCAACTTCAACGCCACGAGAATCAGCTACAACTGCAGAAAGTGCACCATTAGCTGCTTCGTTGACTTCAGCAACAATTGCTTTTTTGTCTTGAAGATTTAAAGCCATTTGGATTAACCTCTGGTTGTGATTACAGCACCCATTACAGTGTGTAATGAGCGTTTACGATGCTAATAAATATGAATCACTTCATTTAAATTAGGCACCGCCTACGTAGGTTTTATTAAGCTGTAGCTCCGAAAAGTACAGCGCCTACGGTCTTGGGATAGATAATTTGAATTGCTTCAAATCACCCAACCACAAATATTAGGCGCAGAAGTATACACTAAATCTGCGCCTAAGCAAATTAGTTTGCTTGAGTGTTCAGGCTAGCCTGATCAACAGCAATACCAGCACCCATAGTAGTAGAGATGCTTACTTTCTTCAGGAAAGTACCTTTCGCTGAAGAAGGCTTAGCTTTCTTAAGAGCAACTAGAAGAGCTTCTAGGTTCTCTTGAAGTTGGTTAGCTTCGAAAGATGCTTTGCCGATAGTAGTGTGGATGATGCCGTTCTTGTCGTTACGGTAACGAACCTGACCAGCTTTAGCGTTCTTAACAGCTTCAGCAACGTTAGGAGTTACAGTACCAACTTTAGGGTTTGGCATAAGGCCGCGTGGACCTAGGATAGTACCTAGTTGACCAACAACACGCATTGCATCTGGAGAAGCAACAACAACGTCGAAGTTCATTTCGCCTTTCTTCACTTGCTCAGCAAGATCTTCCATACCAACAACATCTGCGCCAGCTTCTTTAGCTGCTTCTGCGTTTGCACCTTGAGTGAACACAGCAACGCGGATTTCACGGCCAGTACCGTGAGGTAGCACTGTTGCGCCACGTACGTTTTGGTCAGATTTACGAGCATCGATGCCTAGGTTAACAGCAACGTCTACAGACTCAACGAATTTAGCAGTAGCTAGTTCTTTAAGAAGTGCAACAGCTTCGTTGATTTCGTATTCTTTAGTCGCGTCAACTTTGTCGCGGATTACGCGCATACGCTTAGTAAGTTTTGCCATCTTATTAACCCTCTACCACTAGGCCCATTGAACGAGCAGTACCAGCGATTGAACGCTTCATTGCTTCGATGTCAGCACCAGTCATATCAGCAGCTTTAGTTTCTGCGATTTCTTGGATTTGAGCGTCAGTTACAGTACCCACTTTTTCAGTGTTTGGACGACCAGAACCAGACTTAACGCCAGCAGCTTTCTTAAGAAGAACAGCAGCAGGTGGAGTCTTAGTTACGAACGTGAAAGAACGGTCGTTGTATACAGTAATAACTACTGGAGTCGGTAGACCTTTCTCAACAGATTCTGTTTTTGCGTTGAACGCTTTACAGAATTCCATGATGTTAACACCGTGTTGACCTAGAGCAGGACCAACCGGTGGCGACGGGTTTGCCATACCAGCTGCAACTTGCAGTTTGATATAAGCTTCAACTTTCTTAGCCATGATATTTCCTAATATTTGGGTACATGCGCTAGCCGTAAGGCAAGCTCCCCATAAATTCAATTAACGCTTTTTACTTCCATAGAAGCAAAAAGGCGCGAAATTATAATCATAATTCGCGCCTTAAACAACCCTAAAAAGGTGATTTTTTATACTCTTTTATTTTGAACAAGTTGCTAATAAGTTATCCACAACTTAGTTCAACTAATCGAGTCTTAGTCCAGTTTTTCAACCTGACCAAATTCAAGCTCAACCGGTGTTGCACGACCAAAGATCGATACAGATACCTTAATGCGGCTCTTCTCGTAATCTACTTCTTCAACAGTACCGTTGAAGTCAGCAAATGGACCATCGTTAACACGAACCACTTCACCGGCTTCGAACATTGTCTTAGGACGTGGAGCTTCGCTCGCTTTCTCTAGACGGTTCAAGATAGCATCAGCTTCTTTATCAGTGATTGGTGCTGGACGATCAGAGGTACCACCAATGAAGCCCATAACACGCGGAATGCTGCGTACTAAGTGCCATGATTCATCATTCATGATCATTTGAACTAATACGTAGCCAGGGAAGAATTTACGTTCACTTTTACGACGTTGCCCAGCACGCATTTCCACTACTTCTTCAGTAGGTACTAGCACATCGCCAAATAGTTCTTCCATGTTGTGCATTTTAATATGCTCGCGTAGCGATTGTGCAACACGACCTTCAAAACCAGAAAAGGCTTGAACTACATACCAACGTTTTTTTGGAGCTTCACTCATGAATCAGAACCCTCTACACCCCAGTCGCTAGAGAAACTAAACGGACCATAATGCCGTCAATTCCCCAAAGCACTAGAGACATAACAATACATACAGCTAAAACGATCAATGTAGTTTGCATAGTTTCTTGGCGAGTAGGCCAAACCACTTTACGAATCTCCATGCGAGATTCTTTTGCAAAATCGATCGCAGCTTTACCTTTAGTTGTTGTTGCTGCAACGCCTAGTGCGGCAGCAATCAGCACAACTACACCTGCAGCGCGAATTACAACAGACAATTCACCATACAGGTAATTACCCACAACAGCAGCGGCTAACAGTACAAAAGCGACTACCCACTTCATTGTATCTGCTGCACTTGAGCTATCAGGAGTTTCAGCGTTTGCTTTCATAAAACCAACCTGTGATAAGTCTTAAATATAGACGACAATAACCCCGCTGTTGCAGGGCACATTCCTTTGCGTTGCAGAACAACACATCTAACAGTCATTTTAGTCAAAAAGACTGTTTAATTCTTTACTAAGAGCTGAAATTGATGCCAATTCGCTCAACTCTTTTTTTAGCGCAGAAAAAGGGCATCAAATGATGCCCTTTTTACTAGTGGTTCGTCAAATCTTATGCAAAGATTTTAGCTACAACACCAGCACCAACTGTACGGCCACCTTCGCGGATTGCGAAACGTAGACCTTCGTCCATTGCGATTGGAGCGATTAGCTCAACAGTCATTTGAACGTTGTCACCTGGCATTACCATTTCTACGCCTTCTGGTAGAGTGATGTCGCCTGTTACGTCAGTTGTACGGAAGTAGAACTGTGGACGGTAACCTTTGAAGAAAGGAGTGTGACGGCCACCTTCGTCTTTAGAAAGTACGTATACTTCAGACTCAAACTTAGTGTGTGGGTTGATAGAACCTTTAGCAGATAGTACTTGGCCACGTTCAACTTCGTCACGCTTAGTACCACGTAGAAGTGCACCAACGTTCTCACCTGCACGACCTTCGTCAAGCAGCTTACGGAACATTTCAACACCAGTACAAGTAGTAAGAGTAGTTTCTTTGATACCAACGATTTCTACTTCGTCACCTACACGTAGGATACCACGCTCGATACGACCAGTTACAAC